>JAEZYG010000038.1 GCA_023419175.1 Actinomycetes bacterium | reverse complement strand
CTCTATGCCCACTACGATCCTTTGATGAATCAGCTTGTCAAAGGCTAGTTTCCTCAGGCGAGAGGCAGTCCTGCTCTACCCATCTTAGGCTTATTAAGAGCCGTTTACTTATTACCGCTTCTACGAGAAAGACGGTGCTTAGCAAACGGCTCGCACCTCAAGCTGTTGAACCCATACCCATTACCTGCCTATAGAGTTGCAGTCTCTACCGAGAGGCGAAAAGCGAGGTAAATCTTGGTGATGAGTGTAGAACTTACCCGATCTGATCTGTTCTACTCTCGCATCCCTATATTCTCACCCAAGAGCCTCTTTCACGAAGCACTTGACTCTAGTAGATAAACATTCCTGAATTTTCCTTTTGAACATCTACATAAGGATTGCAGCAGAAGATGCTCAATGCCTTCTACTTTGCCAATGCTGTCCCTTTAAGCGGCTTCTCCCCTGGACGATTAATCGGCCCGACGAGTTCATGGGCGGTATAGATCTCTTCTAAGAATTCAATATCGTCACCACTAAGGTTCACATCGAGAGCGGCAACTGCCTGATCCACCCGCTCAGGAGAGGAGCAACCTACGATGGGAGATGCAGAACCATGGACAAAATGCCAGGCCAAAGCGATCTGAGCCATAGGACGTCCATATTTCTGTGCGACTTGAGCCACCCTTTCAACAATGGGTTCATCTTGTTTCTGCGCAGAATTATATTTCTGCTCCATCATCGTATCGGTTGTCGCTCGTAGAGTTGTCCCCTGCCATGCACGACGCACCAGATGCCCTGAAGCCAACGGCGAATAAGGTGTGGGCAAGACATCATATTGACAGCAAAGAGAAAGCATCTCACGCTCATCTTCTCGATAGAGAAGGTTGTAATGGCATTGCATTGTTGAAAATGGAGTCCACCCGTTGCTCTGCGCAACATGCATCATATTGTGAAGAAAACTAAGAATTCACCGTGGGGAAAGATCGGAATATTTCACTATTCCCAACGGCCAGCGGGAAGAACTCGCATGATCGCATCTTCAATCACCAGACGCGATATCTCCATATCGGGCCCATACCAGGAGAGAAAGCGCCCGGGGATAAAGGCATGAGCGATCGCGGGAAAGTCCTGACGGATATCGTCCATAGTGAAGCGATATGGCTCGTCTGGAAGAATTACTAAGTCTGGCTCACATTCCATAGCCTGCGCGAGATCAACACGCGGATAGCGCGATCCGATCTGTTGTAAACAATTGATAAGCCCGCACCGTTCCAAGACATCATGAGCGAATGTGGACGACCCCACCCACATCCAAGGTTTCTTCCAAATCGGCACCACTACACGGATATCTGGCAGGCGGGGCTCTTCATGCCAAGAGTCATAGGCTCCCTGCCACCAGGAGGGCAGATCAGCTCCAAGAAGATCGGTGATCAACGTGCGCAAAGACCCTAAAGCCCCTTCTACTGAATCTATATCAGTAACCCAGACAGGGATACCTGCATTCCGCAAAACTGCGATATCTTCAGCTCTATTCTCCTCTTTATTGGCGATCACGACATCGGGAGCCATAGCGATAATCCTCTCACAGTGAGGATTTTTCGTTCCCCCAATGCGCTCAATATTCAAAGTGGACGGCTCACTACACCACTGAGTGGCGCCGACCAGCAATGACGGATCGACCGAAGCGATCGTATGAGTCAATGAGGGGACGAGAGAAATCACTCGTCGGGGATGATCTCCCTCATAGCGCATTCCCAGATCATCAACGGCCTTCACAGAGCCAAACGCTCCTTCACCAGATCGGCAAGATCGTGAGCTACTTGTTGAGCTTTCTCCTGAGTGGCCGCCTCCACCATCACTCGAACAAGGGGTTCTGTCCCCGATGGACGCAAGACCACCCGTCCGCTCGTCCCCAGATCATTATTGGCAGCAGTGACCGCTTGATTGATCTCAGGATCTAGGCCTGCACGCAATTTATCCACTCCGTCCACATTGATCATGACCTGCGGCAAAACCGTCATCACCGAGGCCAATTCACTCAGAGGAAGGGAGGCAAGCATCATCGAGCGCACTAAGTGAAGAGCAGTCAGTACACCATCACCAGTATTGGCATATTCACTGATGATGACATGTCCAGATTGTTCCCCTCCCAAGGTGAAACCATGAGCCGCCATAGCTTCGAGAACATAGCGATCCCCAACCTTCGTCTGCTCGACTCTAATGCCATTCTCCCTCATCGCATTGATAAGACCGAGATTGCTCATGATGGTGGCTACGAGAACATCATTATGCAATTTGCCCTCAGCTTTAAGACGAAGAGCCAAAATCGCCATGATCTGGTCTCCGTCAACGATATGACCATCGCTATCAACCGCTAGACAACGATCAGCATCCCCGTCCAAGGCGATACCGAGATCTGCTTGGTGATCGACGACTGCCCGCTGCAAGGATTCGATATGGGTAGAGCCACACCCTTCGTTGATATTGATACCGTCTGGGTGGTTGTTGATTGCAATTACCTGAGCTCCACACGATTCAAATGCTCTGACCGCGCTCACACTGGCCGCACCATTCGCACAGTCAATGACCACCTTCACCGTCTCGAAACGGGTCTGCTCAACACTGGAGACCAAATGATCGATATAGCGCCTCAGCAAAGAGCCGTCATCATAGACAATATGTCCAACAAAAGCCCCCAAGGGACGTTCCCAATCGGCTTCAAGACGCTGTTCAATAGCGTCTTCTAATAGATCGTCGAGCTTGACTCCCCCACGCTGAAAGAATTTAATCCCATTATCAGGCATCGGATTATGGGAGGCGGAAAGCATAACTCCCAGATCTGCTTCTTGATCTGCTACCAGATAGGCCAGAGCGGGCGTGGGGATAACTCCCAGATCGATCACATCGACCCCAGCGCTCGCCAAACCAGCACATACAGATGCTGAAAGGAATTCTCCTGAGATGCGCGTATCTCGCGCGACGAGAGCTCGCGGACGTTGATGGGTAAAGGCTCCCGCTTGAGCGAGAACGTGAGCAGCTGCAATCGACAGATTCATCGCAAGTTCTGCCGTCAGATCACGGTTAGCGACCCCGCGCACTCCGTCTGTTCCGAAAAGTCGTGCCATAACCCCTTAGCGTAGCGCTTTTGGCGTCCTTCGCCGATAAATACTCCCCAACGACAACAGACCCGCACAATGTGCGAGTCTGTTGTAATTGATCGTAAAAGGCAGATCAGCGCTTGGAATACTGAGGCGCCTTGCGAGCCTTCTTAAGACCAGCCTTCTTGCGTTCCTTGACGCGAGCGTCACGGGTGAGCAGACCAGCCTTCTTGAGAGCAGGACGGCTTGCCTCAGTGTCGATCGCATTGAGAGCGCGAGCGATACCGAGCTGCAAAGCTCCAGCCTGACCGGAAGCGCCACCGCCGTTGATACGGGCGATGACATCGTAGGCGTCAACGACACCAGCGGTCACGAAGGGCTCCTTGATGGATTGCTGGTGCACCTTATTCGGGAAGTAATCATCGAGGCTACGTCCATTGATCGACCAATTCCCGCTACCGGGAACGAGGCGGACGCGAGCGACGGCTTCCTTACGGCGACCGGTTCCCATACCGGCGGCGATAACAGCCGGACGGGAGGTGCTGGCGACCTGCTGATTTCCAGCAGAATCGGAGCGATAGGCAATTTCCCGATTTTCCTCGTCGATGAACGGCGTGGTCTCGGTGGCTTCAAAGTCTTCAGTCTGAGTCTCTGACACGGTAGATTCCTCGTGGTTGAGCGCGCTCACTGCGCGACTTGGGAGATCTCGTAGGGCTGCGGACGCTGGGCAGCGTGCGGGTGCTCCGGGCCTGCGTAGACCTTGAGCTTGGTCATCTGCTGACGGCTGAGCTTATTCTTCGGCATCATGCCCCAAACAGCTCGCTCGACGAGACGACGGGGATCGTTCTCGCGAAGCTCTCCTGCGGTCTTCACTCGCAGACCACCGGGGCGTCCGGAGACGGTATAGCGCAGAGAATCAGTGGCTTTCTTGCCAGTCAGAGCAACTTTGTTGGCGTTGACGACGATCACGAAATCACCGGCATCGACATGCGGGGCATACTGAGCCTTGTGCTTGCCGCGCAACAGCGTGGACACGGTGGTGGCCAAACGGCCAAGCACGATGTCAGTGGCGTCGATGACGAGCCATTCGCGGCTCACCTCGCCAGGCTTTGGGCTGTAGGTTGTCACGTTTTCGGTCTTCCAGTTGTGATGGACACGACTAAATAGGCGTCCCCATTCTTCCTGGGACCCAGAACCAGAAAACTGGCTCCGAGCGGGGACGACCGCCTTTAAGTATGCTTCATTCCCCGCTCAAAACCAAATCGGGCTCAGAATCCAAGACTGCGACAGACATCGCGTAGACGCGTTGCCGATGCGGTCAACCCGTCACGTTCAGCCAAAGTAAGGGGTGGATTGAGTACTCGTCCAGCGCCATGACGTCCCACCAAGGTCGGGGCTGCCATACAGACATCTGAGATCCCCTCCCACTCTTCGAGCAAGGTGGAGATGGTCAAAACGCGGTTTTCATCGCGCAAGACAGCCCCTGCGATATTCGCGGCAGCTAGACCGATCGCATAATTCGTCGCCCCTTTGCCATCGATGATGGTATAGGCAGAAGAAACAACCTCATCTGCGATTCTCTTCTGCATAGCGGCATCGAATAGTTCACCATTCACAGTCAATCCCCATCTGCTCAAGGGAACATTTCCGATTTCGGCAGATGACCAGAGAGCCACCTCGGAATCCCCGTGTTCACCGGCAACATAGGCGTGAATATTCTGTGTCGCCACACCCGTCTCTCGCGATACCAGATAGCGCAGACGCGAGGTATCCAATACCGTTCCCGAACCGAAAACCTGATTGCGCGGCAATCCTGTCAGTTTCAATGCAGCGTAGGTGACCACGTCCACCGGATTGGTGATGAACATATAGACGGCATTCGGGGCTACTTCAAGCAGATTGGGCAAGATCACCTTCATCAAATTCACCGTCGATTCAGCCAAATCCAGACGGGATTGACCAGGTTTTTGCTTCGCTCCTGCCGTGACGATGACCAGATCAGCATCGCGCACGACTTCCACATCATCGCTTCCGATCACATTGCCGCACGGCGTGAACTGAATCCCATGTGCGATATCAAGGGCTTCCGCTTCAACCTTTTCCTTGTTGATGTCTTGCAAGGCGATAGTGCGAGCATCACCTTTCATAGCACAGGCATAGGCGACGGCAGTGCCGACCGCTCCCGCACCGATCACAGCGATCTTTGAAGGTTTAGATCCGGAAAAACCAGAAGGGTACAAAGTGGTGGTATTCGTCATCTGCGTCCTTTTCTCCCAATACGAAAAGACGGTGATGGGCGCATCTGGGCGCTCATCACCGTCCGTCCTATTCTTTCATAACTGTTCAGCGTTGAGTCAACCACTCATTGCCTTCCAGTTGCGTAAGTTTCGTCAAATCCAACTGCGGTTCGATCTGGCTTTCAGGTTGAAGTTTGAAATATTCCAACGACTTGCGAATATATTCAGCTCCATCGATATTAAGCGGACTGGACGTCCACATCGCATAGGGCAAATTAACATAGCGCCTCTCCTTCACCGCTGGAAGATCCTTCGTGGCGGGATTGGATTCTAGAGCCTGAATTTTTTCTGCAATGGTCTGGGGAGGATAGTCCACGAAGAAGAAGATATCGGGCTGTGAGGACGCCAATTTCTCCCAACTCACTTTCGTCCAGGTATCGTCCACATCGGACAGAGCATTGTGGACGCCAGCCACATCCATCATGGCTTGTGGGGCACCAAATCGTCCAGAAGAGAAAACGGTATCACTGGCTGAATCGAAGAGGAATCCCACAGGAGTCCTCTCAGCTTTCTCGGCCTTCTCCAAAGCCTCTTTACGCTTTTCTATATCGTCGATGGACGCCTTGGCTTCATCGCTATGTCCTGTCAAAATTCCGATATTGGAAATGTCATTTTTTAGCGCTTCCCAAGGATCCATCGTTCCACGAGCCTTGCTAGTTCCCCCTTCTTGACGGCAAGACTCGGACAGAATATAGGAATCGATACCGCGATCTTTCAAACCGGACGGATTGAGATCGCTATCGTCTTTGAAACCGTAATTCCATCCAGCAAAGACCATCTGGGGATTGGCAGCGATGACATTTTCCAAAGTGGGATATTTCCCTGCCACCTGATTGAGCTGATTGACTTTATCGCCATATTTCAATGCCACGACATCTTGATCGCGTTCCAAACTGGAAACGGCTACAAGTTGGTCATAAGCTCCTGCCGCTAAAGAGATCGAGATGATATTGCCGTCATTGGCGAAAAGCTTATCGATGGTGTGATCATAGGTGACCTCGTGTCCGCAGTTGGTGATGGTGATCGCCTTCTGGGCACTTGAGGATTGCTCGTTTCTAGAATTCGGTTGTCCGCCACAGCCGCTCAGCGCCACTGCCACAGCGCTGATAGCGACGATAGGAGCGATATATTTCATCTCTTATCCTTTCGTTGGGTGATGAGCAGATGGGGTTGCTTGGTTTCAGGATGGGGATAGTGACGAGCTTCAACTTTGAAAGCATCGGCCATCGTCTGCGGACAGATGACCTCAGTGGGAGACCCGTAGGAGGCGATGGTGTGATCGTGTATGAGCGCTACTTTGTCGAAATAGCGCAAGACCACGTCCAGATCATGCATGGCGGTGATCACGGTCATCGGTAGGGAGGAGAGCAGATTGAGCAGATCCAATGTCCAGGCGATATCGAGATGGTTCGTCGGTTCATCTAGGATCAAGACGGGACATCGCTGCGCCAGTCCGCGTGCGATCATGGCACGTCTTTTCTCTCCCCCAGAAAGCTGATCACAGGCATAATCGGCTTTATCAACCATTCCGACTGCTTCCAAAGCTTCGATGA
This sequence comes from Actinomycetes bacterium, assembly GCA_023419175.1. Lineage (GTDB taxonomy): Bacteria > Actinomycetota > Actinomycetes > Propionibacteriales > Propionibacteriaceae > Brooklawnia. The sequence continues at coordinate 2,410 of JAEZYG010000038.1, read as the reverse complement.
CGATATGGCGCTCACGGTTCGGATTGATAGCCCATGGCGGACGATGAGGGATACGCCCCAAGGTGACCATCTCGAAAACCGTCAGATCGGCAGATGGTAATTCCTCCTGGCTGACATAGGAGATCATCTGGGCGCGTTCCCTGTCGCGATAGGTGGCGATATTGCGTCCATCAAGCTGGATGGCACCCTTCGCTGCCGGGAGAATGGAGGCGATCGCCTTGAGCAAGGTGGATTTTCCTGCCCCATTCGTACCGACAATGGCGACTTTCGCTCCTGGCTCTATCGAGCAATACGCATCTTTAATGATCTCTTTCTTCCCCAGATTCAAGCTCAGATCAACCACGTCAATACGAGGAATCGCAGCCTGTCTCATCTCGATCATGCATCCCTCCCAGAGAAGGTATAGCTACGTCTTCCCATGAGGATGATGAAAAGAGGAGCTCCGATCACTCCCGTTACGACTCCCAAAGGGATCTCTTGGGGACGGGCGATAATTCGTGAGAGAACATCCACCCAAATCATGAACAGCGCTCCCAATGCTGCACAGACGGGAATGACTCGGACGTGGAGAGAGCCGACGACCATACGCGTCACATGGGGGATGATGAGTCCAACAAATCCAATTCCTCCACTGACCGCGACCAAAGTTCCCACGGCTAAGCCGACACAGATGAATAAACCTGTGCGCATAAGTCCTACCGGTACACCCAAGGCTGTAGCTGTTGCTGGACCTGCCGCTAAGGCATCAAGCCACGAGGAGAAACAGATCATGACGATAGCGACGACGCCAACCACAACAGCGGGAATGATGACTTTTTCCCAGCGCGCTCCTGCAATCGATCCCAGTAGCCAGAACATGACTGAGTTGGCAGCTCTGGAATCATCTGAAAGAAAGACCATGAAAGAAGCGATGGAGTTGAAAGCCGCCGAGATAACCACCCCGGACAAGACGAGACGTAAAGGGGTCAATCCTCCTTGAGCTCGTGCGATAAAGTAGACGGTCATCGCAGCCCCCAGCGCCCCGATCAAAGCTCCTATGCTCAATGCCCAGATTCCGAAGATCGCGAATGTTCCCATCGTGATAACCGCTGTCGCTCCGACAGAAGCTCCCGCTGATAATCCCAGAAGATAAGGATCTGCAAGAGGGTTTTTCACCAAGGTTTGCATCCCTGCCCCTGCGATGGACAAGCCTGCCCCAGCGACGAGAGCTAAAGCTGCACGCGGAAGACGTAATTGCCACACGATCGCATCTTGAGGCGTGTTTAGGCTTCCTCCCATCAGGCGAGTATGAACGATCTCGACAACTTGAGCGAGTGGTATTTTCTCTGATCCGAATGCCAAAGAGATAACAGCACTTATCAGGGCAGCGATCACCAAGATAAGTGTTAACCATCCGGCATGAACTCTCACGGCTTTAGATGCCATCACCATCTCCTAGCGGGAGGAATAAAGCGTGTAGACAATGGGAAGGATAAGCCGCATGATTCCTTCTCAATAAGATATTTTTTACCTTTTCCATATGAGCGAGATGGACGATAGGTGGCCTAGATTGATCTCTTGGAGAAACGACCTTTATTAACCGCAGCACAGAATTCATCTCTTCCTCACAGGCTCTCAACGCGAAGCCGACAGTCGGATATGGCTGACAGGTTTTCGGACTCGGTTCTTCCGATCTCGGCGCCTTCCCAGTTTCCCAGTGGCTCATGCCGTTCTCGTCCCCATCACCGCTGCGCGTCAGTGCCGGTTTCTCACCGGACTTCCCTGGCATCATCGATGCATTTCAACCGATAATCAGCATAGACATCAGGGATACAGTCTGTGTATCTGCGCAAATACGCAGATATGTTTTTTGAAAGATTTTTCAAAACGCCTGCAAAAAACATCTCGACAAGGCAATGTTGATCTATGAGTTCAAAGGCGAGCACTTCACCGTTAACAGTCTCTTCTCCCGCCGACCTGCGCAATGTGGTTCTTGTCGGCTCCGCAGGATCGGGAAAGACGACACTTTTCGACAATCTCATCAAAGCCCGGGTTCCTCAATACCGTGCCGCAAAACCGGATCCCGAACGGGCAGCCGCTCTGACGATGGCAACGATCTCTCAGGGCGAGACCATCATCAACCTTCTCGATGCCCCCGGTAATCCCGATTTCGTCTCTGAATTAAGAGCTGGTCTGAGGGCTGCTGATGCTGCAATTTTCGTCGTCAGCGCTGCCGACGGTATCGACTCAACGACTCAACTTCTTTGGGCTGAATGCGAGGTGAGCAATACCCCGCGTGCGATCGTGGTCACCAAATTGGATACCGAACGCGCCAGTTTTGAACAAACCGTCCAGGAATGCCAGCGTATCTTCGGCGAAGGAGTCCATCCTGCCTATCTGCCCTGCATTGGCGAAGACGATCAGATTGCAG
>JAEZYG010000016.1 GCA_023419175.1 Actinomycetes bacterium | reverse complement strand
GTCTAAGGCAATCGTCGATGCCCTTGCAGAAAACTCTCACGTTGCGATCAATACCGCTACGGGGGAGGTATTGGAGGGATGAATCGGGGATAATGGGCAGGTGAGCACGATGAGCGATTCTGTCTGTTTGGAGCGAAGCGAAGCTTTGCGTCTGGTCATCATTACAGGCCTTTCAGGGGCTGGTCGGCGTAGTGCAATGCACGCCATTGAGGATTTGGGCTGGTTCGTGGTCGATAATCTGCCTCCAAGCCTCTTGCCCCAGCTGGTGGAGACCGCTCGCCGAGGCGGACAAGATCGTGTGGCGGTCGGTCTCGATGTGCGCTCTCGACAGATGTTCGATCAGCTTCCCAGAGTTCTTGCTCAACTTGGAGAGGCGAAAATCGCTCATGAGATTTGCTTTCTAGAAGCCAGCGATGAGGCGATTGTGCGTCGCCAAGAATCGACCAGACGTCCCCTTCCTTTACAAGATGGCGGGGCGTTGGCCTATGCGATCACCAAGGAAAGACGAATGCTCGGTACCTTGAGAGCCGAAGCCGATGTGGTGATCGATACGTCCAATTTGACCGTCCACCAATTGAAGAATCGTATCCGTCATCTCTATGCGGATGAGGCGCGAGGGGATATCCGTTTTCAAGTGATGAGTTTTGGCTTTAAAAATGGGGTTCCTCTCGATGCCGATATCGTTCTTGACGTGCGTTTTCTTCCCAATCCCTATTGGGTTGCCCATCTGCGTCCGCAGACGGGATTGAGTGAAGAGGTCAGCTCCTATGTCCTTGAGCAGGCGGGGGCACGGCAATTTCTTACCAGTTTGGAGTCCTTGGTCGATGTGGTTATTCCCGGATATATCCACGAGGGGAAACATCAAGCGACTATCGCGATTGGATGCACCGGAGGTAAGCATCGCAGCACCGCGATATCGGAAGAATTTGCCAAAATCCTGCGGCAGAAAGGTTATTACGTAGGCATCTTGCATCGAGATCTGGGGAAAGAATGAAAAGCTATCTTCCCGCAGTTACCGCTTTAGGAGGAGGACATGGTCTGTCCGCTTCTTTGGAAGCTTTACGGCAGGTGACCGATCGCCTGACCGCTGTGGTGACCGTTGCGGATAATGGGGGCTCTTCAGGGCGTCTACGTGAAGAATTAGGAGGTATCCCTCCCGGTGATCTGCGCATGGCTCTAGCTGCTCTTTGCGGTTCCGATGCCCATGGACGACAGTGGGCAAAGGTATTACAGTCGCGCTTTTCTACCGAAGGGCCTCTCGACGGGCATGCCATCGGGAATCTGCTCATTGAAGGGGTATGGGCTCATCTGGACGAAGTGAGCGGTCTGGCGTTGGTGGGGCAATTGCTCAATGTGCGCGGACGAGTTTTGCCGATGTCCTTGACACCTTTGTCCATTGAAGCCGATGTGATAGGGCTTAATCCCGATGATCGCGATGAGATCTGCGTCATCTCGGGACAACATGAAGTGGCTTCCACATCGGCTCATGTGCGTTCTATCCGTCTTCTTCCTAAGGATCCTCCAGCATGTCCGGAGGCGATTGAAGCCGTTGAACAAGCCGATGTGATCGTCTTAGGGCCAGGGTCATGGTTCACCTCCGTATTGCCTCATCTTTTGGTTCCCGATCTGGCTGAGGCGATCATCAATGCTCGTGGACGCAGAGTGTTAACTCTCAATATCGCCTCGGAGGCAGAAACGGAAGGTTACTCTCCTGCCAGTCACCTCGACGTCATCGTCGATCATGCCCCTGGATTGAGATTCGACCAGATTATCGTTGATAAAAGTTTCGCTGCCAACGATCCTCAATTGGAATTCCGTGCTCGCACGATGGGTGCTGAATTGGTGTATGCCGATATTCGTTTACCCGATGGAAGTGCCCGTCATGATCCGCTGCGTCTCGCTGCGGTATATCGTGAATTATTCGCTCACTGATCGATAGATAGGAGAAGTCGTGGCCCTCACCCAACAGGTGAAGATGGAATTGGCGACGGTCAAAGTGGCCAAGCCGCGTACACGCGCGGTGGAGGTCGCCTCACTGCTACGTTTTGCCGGTGGCCTACATCTTGTGGGGGGACGCATCGTCATCGAAGCTGAATTCGATACGGGGGCGGCAGCTCGCCGTCTGCGCACCGAAATCAATCAGCTTTACCATTTCGATTCTGAACTTTTAGTCATCAATTCCTCTGGGATCAGGCGAGGAAAACGCTATGTGGTGCGTCTGGTCAAATGCGGTCCGGATTTAGCCCGTCTGGTAGGGTTGGTCGACTCTCGCGGTATACCGGTGCGTGGACTTCCCCCTCACGTCGTCGGTGGGGGAGTAGATGAGCAGATCGCAACGTGGAGGGCGGCCTTCTTGGCGCGCGGTTCCTTAACCGAACCGGGACGATCCACCTCTTTGGAGATCACCTGTCCCTCTTCAGAAGCGGCATTGGCTCTGGTAGGAGCAGCTCGACGTCTCGATATCGTGGCAAAAGCTCGTGAGGTAAGGCATGCTGACCGCGTCCAGATTCGTGATGGGGATGCTATCGCCGCCATGTTGACCTATATGGGGGCTCATGATTCCCTTCTCGTATGGGAAGAACGTCGTATGAGACGTGAGGTCAGAGCTTCAGCAAATCGTCTGGCGAATTTTGACGATGCGAATCTACGCCGTTCGGTGAAAGCCGCTTTAGCTGCCGGGGCGCGAGTGCAGCGAGCCTTTGAAATCTTGGGAGACGATATTCCCGATCACCTCAAGGTAGCTGGACAGTTACGTCTTGCACACAAAGATGTCTCTTTGGAAGAGCTCGGTTCTCTCCATGAGCCTCCATTGACTAAAGATGCGATTGCCGGACGCATTCGCCGTCTGCTGGCGATGGCGGATAAGGAAGCTCAGATGCGTTCCATTCCCGATACCAAGTCGGTGTGTCTGCCAGACGAGCAGGAGTAGATCTGAAGGGGGAATGCACCGTTGTGCACTCGTCTTTATAGCCGTTGAGAACATGCGAACAAGTTGCGGAAAAATTCTTGGCGCTGAGATCAAAACGATACAATTAGATATGTCCGCACGGGTCTGAGCACTATTCAGACCAGACAGAATCTCTGAAGGAGATCATATCTATGACCGTCAAGGTAGGTATTAATGGCTTCGGCCGTATCGGCCGCAACTTCTTCCGTGCGTGGAAGGAGCAAGGTGCCGATATTGAGATCGTGGCTGCTAACGATCTGACTGATAACAAGACCCTCGCCACTTTGCTGAAATACGACTCAGTTCTGGGTCGTTTCCCCGGCGAGGTGACCTACGACGATGAGTCGATCACCGCCGATGGCCACACCATCAAGATCTTCGCTGAGAAGGATCCCGCTAAGCTGCCGTGGGGCGAGCTGGGTGTTGACGTCGTTATCGAATCCACCGGTCGCTTCACCGATGCTAATGCCGCTCGCGCTCACATTGAGGCTGGTGCTAAGAAGGTCATCATCTCAGCTCCTGCTAAGAACGAAGACATCACCGTGGTAATGGGTGTCAATGAAGGCGATTACGATCCCGCCAAGCACACCATCATCTCCAATGCTTCGTGCACCACCAACTGCCTGGCTCCTATGGCTAAGGTTCTCAACGATAAATTCGGTATCAAGCACGGTCTCATGACTACCGTGCACGCCTATACCGCCGATCAGAACCTCATGGACGGACCTCATTCCGATCTGCGTCGTGCTCGTGGAGCTGCTCTCAACATCATTCCGACCAAGACGGGTGCTGCCCAGGCTGTTGCCTTGGTTCTTCCCGAGTTGAAGGGTAAGTTCGACGGTTTCGCTCTGCGCGTCCCCGTTCCCACTGGTTCGATCACCGATCTCAGCTTCGTCGCTGAAAAAGAGGTCACCGTTGAGGAGATCAACGCTGCCATCAAGGAAGCTGCTGAGGGTGAGCTCAAGGGCGTTCTTGCCTATACCGAGGACCCGATCGTTGTCTGCGATATCCAGGGTGATCCCCACTCCTCGATCTTCGACGCTTCCTATACCAAGGTCATCGGCAACCTGGTGAAGGTGCTGTCCTGGTACGACAACGAATGGGGTTATTCCAACCGTCTAGTCGACTTGACCGGACTCGTTGGCAAGAGCCTGTGAGCGTTGTGAAACGTTGAAATGCGGTGGGGTGTGTCATAGGGCGCACCCCATCTCTTTATCCGATAGATCGACAAAGAATTGAGTAAAGAGTGCGTACTTTGAACGATTGGTCTGCTGACGAGCTACGCGGTAAGCGTGTCGTGGTTCGTTGCGATTTCAATGTTCCTCTCGATGGAAAGACCATCATCGATGATGGGCGTATCAAGGCAGCATTGCCGACCTTGACGAAATTACGTGATGCCAAGGCAAAGATCACTATTTTGGCTCATCTCGGACGTCCGAAGGGAGAGGTCAATGAGAAATACTCTCTCGCTCCTGTGGCGACTCGTCTTGCAGAATTGATGGGTTCTACAGTCAAATTAGCAGAAGATGTCGTCGGCCCTTCAGCTCAAAGCCTCTCGGAATCCTTGTCAGATGGCGAGATCTGCCTGGTAGAAAACGTCCGCTTTGAACCTGGAGAGACCTCCAAGGACGAAGCTGAGCGTGCCGCTTTGGCTGAGAAATATGCCGCTTTTGGCGATTACTACGTCTCGGATGGTTTCGGTGTCGTCCATCGCAAGCAGGCCTCCGTCTACGATATCGCTAAATTGCGTCCTTCCGCTGCCGGTGAATTGGTGGGCAAAGAAGTTGATGTCTTGTCGAAGCTGACGAACGATCCCGAGCGTCCTTTCGTCGTCGTCCTGGGTGGTGCGAAGGTTGCCGATAAACTCGCTGTCATTGACAATTTGCTTGATGTCGCCGATACCCTCATCATCGGTGGAGGTATGGCATATACCTTCCTCAAGGCTCAAGGTCATGAGATCGGTGCTTCAATCTGCGATGAGGAAAAGGTAGCGGTATGCGCTGAATATCTGCGCGCTGCTGAAGCTAAGGGTAAGAAGATTGTCTTGCCTGTGGACGTCCGTGTCGCTGAGGGAATGGACTTCGATGCTCGTAGGGTGATCGGTGAGGTTTCAGTGGTTTCGGCTAGCGAGATTCCGAGCGATCGTGAAGGTCTCGATATCGGGCCTGAAAGCGAGAAGCTCTTCGCACAGACTATCGCTTCTGCTAAGTCTGTTTTCTGGAATGGCCCGATGGGTGTGGCAGAGATTGAGCAATTCGCCTCTGGCACCACTGCTGTCGCTCGCGCCATCGCTGAAGTGGATGGTTTATCGGTGATTGGTGGTGGAGATTCTGCCGCTATCGTGCGCGACCTCGGTTATTCAGATGACCAATTCGGTTGGATCTCAACTGGTGGAGGCGCTTCCCTCGAATTCATGGAGGGCAAGGAATTGCCCGGTTTGAGCGTGCTCAACTGAGATCACTATCACAAGGTGAGAAAGGTACAATCATGACTCGTCTGCCTATTATGGCCGGCAACTGGAAGATGAATGTCAACCATATCGACGCTGTCGCTCTGGTTCAGAAATTGGCATGGAGCCTTGACGACGCCAAATATGACTCCGCTCAGTGCGAAGCTGTCGTCATTCCTCCCTTTACCGATATCCGTTCGGTTCAGACTTTGATCGAGGGAGATAAGCTGCCTTTGGTCTATGGCGCTCAAGACCTATCTCAGCATGACGACGGGGCATATACCGGAGATATCTCCGCCGATATGTTGACCAAGCTCGGCTGCACCTATGTTGTTGTAGGTCATTCCGAGCGCCGCGAATATCACGGTGAAAGCGATGAGATCGTCAACGCTAAGGCGATGAAGGCTTTGGAGAAGGGGCTTACCCCCATCATCTGCGTGGGCGAGGGTCTCGATATCCGCAAGGAAGGTCGTCACGTTGAATTCACCGTCGATCAGGTGAAGGGTGCATTGGCAGGAATCGCTGATCGCGATGTTGCCAAACTCGTGATCGCCTACGAGCCTGTCTGGGCAATTGGTACCGGCGAGGTCGCCACTCCTGAGGATGCTCAGGAAGTCTGTGGAGCGATCCGTAAGGCTGTGGCAGAACTGTACGATGATGCCACTGCTGAAGCTGTGCGCATTCAATATGGCGGTTCTGTGAAGGCTGCCAATGTGCGCGCCATCATGGACAAGCCCGATGTGGACGGATGTTTGGTCGGTGGAGCCTCCCTCAAACCTGAGGAATTCAGCTCTATCGTCACCTTCTATGCGCACTGAATCTGACGATTCTTTGGGGCGGCATGAGATGCCGCCCCTTTTTATCCTCCGAGACCGCAGTGAAAATGGTGGGAAGAAGAATTTAGTTCGTCAATGAAGATCGACTAGAATGCCAGTCGTGACTTTTCTACCAATGATCAGTTGGCCCATCCTCACGCTGTCGATTGTTCTCGTTATCCTCAGTGTGATCTTGGCCGGTTTCATCCTCCTGCATAAGGCTAAGGGCGGAGGTATGTCCGACCTTTTTGGTGGCGGTATGACCACGGGGATGAGTGGCACCTCTGTAGCTGAGCGCAATTTGGATCGCATTACGATCGCTGTCGCGATTTTGTGGGTGCTGTGTATTGTCGCTTTGCTGGTGCTCTATAAGCTCAACGGAGCCTAAAGATTTTTCTCTAGGCCTCGATGAAAAATCGAGGCTTTATTTTTGCTTGTCTACTGTTTGTTAGGAGTGTCCTTCGTGGCTGCTGGAAACGCTATCCGTGGAAGCCGTATCGGCGCTGGGCCGATGGGTGAGTCGGAGCGTGGGGATTCGGCTCCCCGTACCCGTATCGATTATTACTGTGCCCACGGACACGTCACCCGTCCGGCTTTTGCTGTCGATGCTGAAATTCCCGATCAATGGGAATGCGTGCGTTGCGGACTGCCTGCTGGAACGGATGCCGATAATCCTCCGCCTATCCCCAAGACGGCTGTCTATAAGACTCATCTTGCCTATGTGAAGGAACGCCGCACTGAGGAAGAAGCTACAGCTATTTTGCAAGAGGCTTTAGCTTCTTTGCGCGAGCGCAGAGCCGCAGGAGAAGTCATCTACTGAGGATAAGAGATTGACAGGGGTGGGGATCAATGATCTCCACCCCTGTTTCGTCATGATCGAGTTTTCTCCCCGCCATGAGAACGATTCTGCCAAGTTAGATCCCTGACAGTTATCGTCTGGTATGGCTATGATGCCTAGACTTACACGTGAAATAGTCATGAAGTAAATCTCGTGACTGATCTATCGAATGTAGATCACTATCTGTGGCTGTCTTGTCAGGACAGAGGCAATATAAGACTTGGTGACTAAAGGTGTGCGCGGTGAGTTCTTGTTGATCTCATCGAGCATATATTCCTCTGCTAGATGATCTAAGCCACTAGTAAAAGCAGATCAGTTGAGCTCTTGATATCAGGATAGGATCAGCGTCCACCGATGATAAGGCGCAGATAGGGAATAGGGCGGATGAGTGCGGTGATAGCGAAGCTGACTGCCCATACGAGTGCTACAGAGATCATCTGGTGCGACAGTGAAATAGTCGGGTAGTAGAGGGCTAAAACTTCGATGACGATCAGATGCACCAGATAGATGCCGAAGGTATAGCCAGCTAGATGACCTAGGAGCATTCCTAACTTATCGGGACACCAACGAGAACAGAAGAATCTGGACAGATAGAACAGGCTAGATGCGATCAATAGGGTGGTGGGGCAACAGTAGGAATTTGTCAATCCCGCATAGGGATGGGAAACCACGCTCGCCCATCCGCCGAAAAGTATCGAGATCAGATAGGAGAAGATGAAGATGGACGAGAAGATCACAGCATAGGAGGTTTTGATCTTAAGACGGCTGAGGGTGTAGCCGACGATCGGAAAGACCACATAGGTGCTGGCAATAACCCCATTGAATTCGTGATAGAGGTCTGGGTAGATCACGCGAAGGCTGGGAATGATAATCGAGACGACGATGGTCACGATCAAAAGATAATTCATCACCTGCGGACGCGATGGATGTAAGGCGAAGGTCAGGAGAGGAACGACTAGATAGAAGGCGATCAAAGCCTGGATGTACCACAAAGTGACCATCGTGTGATGGGGATCGAGCAGAGTCTCTATGAGCGTTCGTCTGCTGAGCTCATCGCTGAAGAAGAGATGGCGCAAGGCGAGAAAAATCACACCCCAGGAGAAGAAAGGTATGAGGACTCGCATAAAACGTTTGCGAAAGAATGAGCCGATATCCGTCACGGGACGTGCCAATAAAGTGGCTCCTGAATTCATCAAGAACAGTGGGACGGCTGCTATTCCAAATCCCGATAGGATATTGTCCACCCACCACCAAGTTGACCAGGCGGTCATTGCATTGGGAACTCTGAGATGTAAGAAGATCACCAAGATGATCGAGACGACATTGATCAGGTCGATATAGCTATGTCTATGAGGTGTAGATCTCTGTTCCACAAAGAGAGATGGTAGCTGTTATCGGGATCGTTTACAGCAGACAACGGTAGCGGGGTAAATCAGCTGCCGCTTCGTTATCAACAAACCAGCGTGTGATTTGGCGAGCCTGAATACATCCGGCGGGAATGGATGGATCGTGAGCAATCGCTTTAGTGATCGCTTCTCTTTTTTTAGATCCACTCGCCATGATCCAGATTTCTTTTGATCGGTTGATCGCTTCGAGGGTTAAAGTGATCTTTTCATCTGAAGTGCCTGGCTGGCAGCTGGTGGTAACGGTGCGTCCAGGTTCACATGGAGAGGTAAAGGAAGGGTCATCGGGGAAAATCGCGGCGGTATGTCCATCGATGCCGACTCCTAAAAGGCAGATATCGAAAATCGTTTCCCCTAGATCGTCCGCATAATGACCTGCTGAAACGCCGATATCGGCATTCGCCGTCTTGAATGGCATCAGATGGACGCGAGAAGAGTCGGGCAGGATAGGCGCGAGACGGGTCAAAGCCGCAGAGGATTGGCGAGAAGGGTCTGTGGATTCCACCCAGGATTCGCATGTCCACCACAATTCCAAACCGGAAGTGGCGACCTGGCGAGAGGTGATGCGTGAAGCGAGATTCGTATAGAGAGATTCCGCCAGACGTCCACCGCTCAAAGCGATCTGGACATGAGGTTTTTCCGCTTGTAGTTGAATGAAACGGTTGACCAGATGGGTCGCCATATCGTCGACGAGCTGTTCGGACGATCCATAGCGATAGATTCTTTCGAGACTCATGCCTCACCTCCTAGACGACTAGCTGGTACAGGGTCGGTGTCATCGCATCTATCCCATCGTCTTCTTCTCAGACGAGAACTCCTGTGGAGAGATCTGCTTTTCTGGAGAGAAGAGATGACGTAGCCATTGTACTGATGAACTCTGTATTGGAGAGACGATGGAAAATGTTGGCTACGAAGATGTATTATATGACCTATCTTCTAAGGTTGACCTTAGAGTGAAAATGTTTGAAATTCCGGCGCTAATTAGACAACATAGATGTTGTGGAAAAGGCACCCTATCAAGAACAGTCGGGATCGGCATGGTCCGATGGTGCCACTTCGGACGGTACGACCCGTCAGCGTATTCTCCATCTGCTTCTCGCACATGGACCGCTTACAGCCCACGATCTCGCCGATTCCCTCCAGATCACCACTGTGGCGGTCAGACGCCATCTAGCAGCTCTCGCTGATGCTGGTGATGTTGAGATCAGAGATCAAGAAGGGCCTCGCGGACGCGGACGTCCTGCCAAGGATTACATCTTGACCGAGCAGGGGCGTCACGAATTTGGGCAATCTTACGATGCTTTGGCTATTCAGGCTCTCTCAGAGCTCGTCGCTGTCGTCGGTGAGGATGCTATCGGTAAATTAGCCGAACAGCGTCTTGCCGTGGTCGAATCGGAATATAAGCGTCTACGTGCCGATTCTCCTGAAGCTAACCCTGTGGAATTGCTCGCCCAAGCTCTTAATGCGTCCGGCTATTTCGCTTCCACTCCCGAATCTGGGGAACTATGTCAGCATCACTGCCCGGTCTCCCAGGTTGCCGCCCAATTCCCGCAGCTATGCGAAGCGGAAACTCGGATCTTCTCACGTCTTCTCGGCGCAGATCTATCGCGCACATCGACGATTGCCCACGGTGATTTTGCCTGTCGAACTCATCTGGACTCCCCGACGATGCTGCCCAATCCCACCACTGTCCCGCGTACACCCTCGGAAAGGTGAATGCATGAGCACTCAAAACAGTCAGGAGCAGCCCACTCAGGAAGAGCATATTGAAGCTCTCTCCACATACCGATGGGGCTGGCACGATTCCGATGAGGCAGGAGCAGCAGCTCAACGTGGCCTCAGCGAGGATGTCGTGCGCAATATTTCTGAAATCAAAGGCGAGCCTGAGTGGATGCTGAAAGCTCGCTTGAAAGCTCTTAAACTCTTTGAACGCAAGCCCATGCCCACCTGGGGTGCTGATCTATCGGAAATCGATTTCGATGAGATTAAATACTATGTGCGCCCCACCGATCGTCAGGCTCAATCCTGGGATGATTTACCTGAGGATATCCGCAACACCTACGACAAATTGGGTATTCCCGAAGCGGAGAAAGCGCGTCTAGTTTCAGGTGTGGCAGCCCAGTATGAATCTGAGGTTGTCTATCACAAGATCAATGAAGAATTGGAAAGTCAAGGGGTTATCTTTCTTGATACCGATACCGCCTTGCGCGAGCACCCCGATCTTTTCGAGCAGTATTTCGGCACTGTGATTCCGGCTGGAGACAATAAATTCTCCGCTCTCAATACCGCCGTTTGGTCGGGTGGGTCGTTCATTTATGTGCCCAAAGGCGTTCACGTTTCGATCCCTCTGCAGGCTTATTTCCGCATCAATACGGAAAATATGGGTCAGTTTGAGCGTACTTTGATCATCGCGGACGAAGGATCCTACGTCCACTACGTTGAAGGATGTACCGCTCCGATCTACAAATCCGACTCTTTGCACTCTGCAGTGGTCGAGATCATCGTCAAGAAGAATGCACGCGTGCGCTATTCCACCATTCAAAACTGGTCGACGAATGTCTACAACTTGGTCACCAAGCGAGCTATCGCTGAGGAAGGCGCCACGATGGAATGGGTAGACGGCAATATCGGCGCTAAAGCCACCATGAAATATCCCGGCGTATGGCTCATGGGCCCTCACGCTAAAGGGGAGACATTGTCTGTGGCCTTTGCCGGTGCAGGACAGCATCAAGATACCGGCTCGAAGATGGTTCATTGCGCCCCGCATACCTCATCGACCATCGTGTCGAAATCCGTATCGCGTTCCGGTGGACGCTCAGCCTATCGCGGTCTGGTCAAAGTGGAGCCAGGAGCTCTTCATTCAGCCTCGTCAGTTAAATGCGATGCCCTGCTAGTCGATAACGTCTCTCGTACCGATACCTATCCCTATGTCGATGTTCAAGAAGAAGACGTCTCGATGGCTCACGAAGCCACCGTCTCCAAAATCAGCGAGGATCAGTTGTTCTATCTGATGCAGCGTGGTCTAGACGAGGATGAGGCAGGTGCGATGGTGGTGCGCGGATTCGTTGAACCCATCGCGCGTGAATTGCCGATGGAATACGCCTTGGAATTGAATCGACTGATCGAGCTGCAGATGGAAGGTGCGGTCGGCTGACGCCGGTCGAACTGACTGTAAGAAGGAGTTATGACAAGAATGAACGCACCTGAAACCATCAGTTCACATCTGCACCCCACACCTTCGTGGGAGCCAGATTTTCATCCCCGTCCACATGGACGCGAGGAGGTGTGGCGTTTCACGCCGATTGAGCGCTTCGCCCCCCTCTTCGATAGCGAGGGCGTGAGCGCTCGTTGGACGAGCGAACTTCCCGCCAATGTGACCAGCCAGATAATCGATATCGATAAAGCTCGCGAGATCTCCTGGGATGCTCCAGTTGATCTGGTGGCGACCAATGCCGTCTACGCTGGAGATAAGAGTGCTCAGCTCATCACGGTTCCTGCTGAAACGATCGTCGATGAACCCATTACTATCTTTCTTGATGCCGATGAACAAACCCGCTTCGGGCATCTGATCGTCCAGATTGGACATCACGCCAGAGCTACGGTGGTTTTGCGTCATAGCGGAAGCGGATCGCTCGCTTCCAAGGTGGAATTCACGGTGGACGAATCGGCTCAATTGGATCTGCTTTCCCTTCAAGATTGGCAGGTTGGAGCTGTCCACGGATCCCAGCTGTCGATCAAGGTCGGTCGTGACGCTCATGTGCGGACGGTGCAAGCCTCGATCGGTCAGGGGACAGTGCGCATCGTCGAGAGGGCAGAATATGACGGTCCTGGAGGTGTTCTTGAACAGCTTGGAATCTATTTCGCTCAATCCGATCAACATGTAGAGCATCGTCTCTTCGTCGATCACAATGCCCCTCACACCGAATCCCATGTGGACTACCGTGGAGCTCTTCAAGGAAAGGGCGCCCATTCAGTATGGATTGGCGATGTGCTCATTCGCTCGGTTGCTGAAGATATTGAGACCTATGAATCCAATAAGAATCTCGTCTTGACCGAAGGGTGTCGCGCCGATTCGGTTCCCAATCTGGAAATCGAAACCGGAGAGATCCGTGGAGCGGGTCACTCCTCATCGACAGGACGCTTTGATGAGGAGCAATTGTTCTATCTACGCAGTCGCGGCATTCCCGAGGACAAAGCTCGCCGTTTGATCGTTGAGGGATTCTTCCTCGATATCATCGGACGTATCCGCCTCCCCGAGATTGAAAAGCGCCTTGTCAAGGCTCTAGACGATCAGTTGGCTTCAATCGAAGGTGTCGCTCACGAATCCCTCTTGTCTGCTGAGGAGAACTGATGAGTCCAATCCGTGTCGCGGCTGTCGACGATATCGGCGATATTCCGCTGAGCGTTGAGATTCCTGGTCGCGATATGCAGGTGGCGATCGTTAAGATCGGCGATGAGATATTCGCAATTAACGATGAATGCTCCCACGCGAAAGTCGCCCTTTCGGAAGGTGATGTTGACCAGTGGGATTGCACGATTGAATGCTATCTGCACGGAGCCACTTTCGATTTACGCACAGGTGAACCTCGTTCACTACCGGCAACCGCACCTGTCCCCGTCTACGAATGCACGGTAGATGATGGACAGATCTTCATAGACGTTGATCATCCACGTAATAATCAGGAGAACTAGCAATCATGGCCAATCTTGTCATCAGCGATTTGCATGTCGATGTGGAGACCGAATCCGGTCCGAAAAAGATTTTGAAAGGTGTTGATCTGACGATCAATACCGGGGAAGTCCATGCGATCATGGGTCCTAACGGTTCGGGTAAGTCCACCTTGGCATATGCCATCGCAGGCCACCCCAAGTACACCATCACTTCCGGTTCGGTAAAGCTGGACGGTGTGGAATTGACCGAATTGAGCGTTGATGAGAGAGCTCGCGCAGGTCTCTTCCTCGCCATGCAATATCCGGTGGAGGTTTCTGGGGTTTCGACGACGAATTTCTTGCGCACCGCCAAGACTGCTTTGGACGGGGAAGCCCCCAAGGTTCGCACCTGGCCGAAACAGGTGGCCGAAGCGTTAGAACGCATGGAGATGGATCCCTCCTTCGCTTCGCGTTCTATCAATGAGGGTTTCTCTGGCGGTGAGAAGAAGCGCGGCGAAATCGTCCAGATGGATCTGCTCAATCCCAAGGTGGCTGTCCTCGATGAGATCGATTCTGGTCTCGATATCGATGCTGTACGCGTGGTCGCTCAAGGTATCAACCGTTTCGCTGAACAGGGAGATCGCGGAGTCTTGCTCATCACCCACTATTCGCGTATCTTGCGCTATATCGAGCCGACTCATATTCACGTCTTTGTAGGGGGACGTGTAGTCGCCAGTGGCGGACGCGAGTTGGCAGATCAACTCGAAGTCAATGGCTATGACGAATATGTGAAAGCTGTAAAGGCGTGAGCTACGACCTGGAATTGGTGAGAAAGGATTTCCCGATCTTGGATCGTATGATCGGGAAATATCCTCTCGCCTATCTCGATTCCGCCAATACCTCCCAAAAGCCGCGTCAGGTCATCGAGGCTGTCGATAATCATTATCGGATGCACAACGCCAATATCTCTCGGGCGATGCATCAACTGGGAGCTGAATCGACGATGGCCTATGAACAGGCTCGCACGAAGGTGGCCGATTTCATCTGCGCTACCCGCAGTGAAGAGATCATCTTCACGAAGAATGCCTCTGAAGCTCTCAATATGGCAGCTCATATTTTGACCGCTGATCTTAAAGAAGGCGATGAGATTGTCGTCTCGGTCATGGAGCATCACTCCAATCTGGTTCCCTGGCAACTTGCCGCTGAACGGACAGGAGCTCGCCTACGATGGTTCGATATCACCGAAGATGGGCATCTCGATTTGGCTCGTGCTGAGGCTGAAGGTCTTATCAATGAGAGAACAAAGATCGTCTCACTGACCTGGGCAAGCAATGTCTTGGGAACGATCAATCCGATTGCGCACATCGCTGCTCAGGCTCATAGTGTCGGCGCTCTCATGGTGGTCGATGCATCCCAGGCTGTACCCGGACGTCCGTGTGAGGTATCAGCATTGGGCGCCGATCTTGTGGCGTTCACCGGACATAAAATGTGTGCTCCTACCGGAATCGGCGTCTTGTGGGGGCGTTATGATCTGCTCGCTTCTCTCCCGCCTTTCTTGGGAGGAGGGGAGATGATTTCGGTCGTGACGATGGAAAAATCCACCTACGCCAATCCTCCCTATCGCTTTGAAGCTGGTACTCAGCCGATCGCTCAGGCAGTCGGTTTGGCTGCGGCAATCGATTATCTATCCGATCTGGGAATGGAATCCATCGAAGCCCATGATCGTGCGATGACAGCGGCGATGATAGAAGGTCTGTCTGCTTTAGGATCTGTGAAGATCATAGGGCCACTAGACGATGCTGATCGCGCTTCAGCTGTGGCGTTTACTGTGGAGGGCGTGCACCCTCACGATGTGATGCAATTGCTCGACTCTAGGGGAGTGGCGGTACGCGGTGGACATCATTGCGCTGCCCCTTTGCATAAGCGTTTGGGGATTCAAAGCTCATCGCGTGCATCGGCATATCTCTATACGTCTATGCAGGAGATAGAGGCTCTCGTGGATGCGGTGGATTGGGCTCACCGTTTCTTCACTGGAAAGATGAGGAGATCATGATGGACGTTGAGCAGATGTATCAAGACATCATTTTGGATCACTACCGTGAAAAGCATCATTCCGGTCTGCGAGAGGGACATGGCTCGCAGGTGCATCACGTCAATCCAAGCTGTGGTGATGAGCTGACGTTGAGGGTGGCTTTGGATGGTGAAACCATCACCGATGTCTCCTATGAAGCTGAGGGATGTTCGATTTCTCAAGCGTCCACATCGATCATGACCGATCTGGTGATCGGGAAAAATATCAACGAAGCGATGGGGATATTCAGCGATTTTCGTACGATGATGGAATCCCAAGGTCAGATTGAACCCGATGAAGATCGCCTTGAAGATGCGATCGCTTTTCACGGTGTCGCCCAATTTCCCGCCCGTGTGAAATGTGCGATGCTCGGTTGGTCGGCTCTGCGCGATGCCATCGCTCAAGCCGGTGGAGATATCTCTGAGAATAAGGAGTGACATGGACGAGGCGATTGAGAATACGCCCAGGCCTTCCGATCTGGTGAAAGATGATCTTCCTGGGACATCAAGTGCTGAACGTACCTGGGCTGAGGCTAGCCTTGAGGAGAAGAAAGTAGTTCTCCGCGAGGCTTTGAAAGAAGTTGTCGATCCGGAATTGATGGTTAACGTCGTCGATTTGGGTTTGGTCTATGGGATCGATATCGACGATGAGCTCAACGTCACTCTAGATATGACGTTGACCAGTCCGGCATGTCCGTTGACCGATCAGATCGAGTGGGAAGCTCAAGCCGCTTTGGGTCAGCTGGCGCGCAGCGTCACGATCAATTGGGTGTGGCTTCCCCCGTGGACGATGGATATGATCACCGATGATGGACGAGAGCAACTCCAAGCTCTTGGATTCATGATCTGATACTTTGCATGGCGGTAGATCGTCGACTATCGGCGATCTACCGTCTTTATATGGCTGGATAGAAGCTCGCCTCTCTATTGCCTCCACTGGTTCTGATAGCGCTAGCATGGACGGGGTTTGTTATCTGTGAGGTGATCTGTGCTCAGTGTGAGTTCTCTTGAAGTGCGTATCGGTGCTCGCCTGCTAGTCGATACGGTAAGTTTTTCCCTCGGGGCAGGGGAACGTATCGGTTTAGTTGGACGCAATGGTGCTGGCAAAACCACGATGATGCGTATTCTGGCAGGTGAAGGTTTACCTTCATCCGGAAAGGTTATGCGCACAGGAACGCTGGGCTATCTGCCTCAAGATCCTAAGGAAGCCGATCTTGACCAGACTGCGAAGGCGCGCATCTTAAGCGTGCGCAATCTCGATAGGATCGTTGCCAGAATGCGCACCTACGAGGCCAAGATGGGTAAATCGGAGGGGGAAGATCAGCTGAAGGCGATGCGTTCATATGCTCGTGCTGAAGCTGAATTCATCGCAGCAGATGGTTATGCAGCAGAGGCTGAAGCGGGTAGAATCGCTGCAAATTTGGGTTTAGAAAATCGTGTTCTTTCCCAGCCATTACGGCAGCTATCGGGCGGTCAGCGCAGACGGATCGAGTTGGCGAGAATCCTTTTTTCAAATGCTGACACTCTCCTGCTCGACGAGCCGACCAACCATCTCGATCACGATTCAATCCTGTGGCTTCGAGATTTTCTGACCTCCTTTTCAGGATCTGTCATGATGATCAGCCATGATACGTCTCTATTGGAAGCTAGTGTTACGAAAGTTTTCCATCTGGACGCGAACCGTGCGACTCTTGATCAATATGCGATGGGGTGGAAGGCATATCTTCTTCAGCGGGAAACAGACGAGAAACGCAGGAGACGTGAATGGGCTAATGCCCAGCGCAAGGCTTCTCAACTTCTCACTCAAGCTGAGAGATTAGGGGCAAAGGCGACGAAAGCATCCGCTGCTCATTCCATGGAGAAACGAGCTGAAAAGCTCTTGGCATCTGTGGAGGGGCAACGTCAGGAAGATAAGGTTGCCTCCATCGTCTTTCCAGCTCCTGCACGCTGTGGTAAAACCCCCCTCATGGCTCGATCCTTGACGAAATGCTATGGCTCCCTTGAAGTTTTCACCGGGGTGGATTTAGCGATTGATCGTGGATCGCGAGTGGTGATCTTAGGCCTTAATGGTGCTGGTAAAACGACTTTATTGCGTTTGCTCGCCAGGCTTGAAACTCCCGATATGGGCGAGATTGTTGAAGGACATGGTTTGAAATTGGGCTATTTTGCTCAAGAACACGATCAGCTTCATATGGATGAGACCGTCTTGGAAAATATGATGCGCGCAGCTACTGATCTCAACGAGACGCAAGCTCGCAAGATCTTGGGCGGGTTTCTCTTCAGCGGAGATGACGATCATAAAGTGGCGAAGGTGCTCTCTGGAGGGGAAAAGACGCGTTTAGCTCTGGCGATGCTTATGGTCTCGTCTGCAAATGTCCTTCTCTTGGACGAACCGACGAATAACCTCGATCCCGCCTCTCGCGAAGAAGTCTTAGCAGCGATCCGCCGCTATGAGGGAGCTATCGTCTTAGTCACTCACGATGAGGGAGCTGTCCAAGCCCTCGACCCTGAACGGGTGATCGTCTTGCCAGATGGGGTAGAGGATCTGTGGAGTGAGGATTACGCCGATCTTATCTCTCTCGCCTAGACGGGTTGGGAAATATATAAGTTTAACTAAATTGCACTTATTTACTTTGGAAGAGTAAGAAGATTCCTTGAACCTGTGTGGTGAACTCTTCATCGTTCTCATGGGATTGAAGGGTGGAGTTATATCGTTGCGAGTGGAAGGCGTTGGGCCCCATCGCAATAAGTGAGGATAATTCATTAAAGTTTAAGGTGATGGTAAATGACAGATCATCTCTATCGATAAGGTTAAAGCCCGCCTGTCTAGCTTGAGTCAGAATGGAAGGAATCTTGTCGTCGAAGATGGAGAGCAGATCGAAGCTCTTCCTCAAAGAAGCAAGATGATCTTTTCCCGGACAGATGATGAGCAGATAGCCCGAAGGGCGAATGATGCGGTGGAATTGGCTCATCTGGCGCGGAGCGAAACAGGAAAGAGCGAGGTCGATACAGTGATCGGCGATCGGTAACCTCTGCCAAGAATCGGCGACGATAGAAGCTAGCCCGCATGAAGCGCAATATCGAGCAGCGGCTGGAGAGATATCGCTAGCCAGATGGCGTGAGGGGTGTAGACGGTCGATCAAGGAGGATAGATAATAGCCGCTACCAGCGCCCAAATCTGCTATGGAGTAGATGGGGGAGTGGGGAGAGATCATCGTATAAGCATGATCGACAAGTGGACGGTAATGTCCAGCCTCAAGGAAGGAGGCTCGCGATTGGATCATTGCCGAGCTATCTGCATTGGCAGGAGCAGCTTTCCCAAGAAGATTGACATAGCCTTGGCGAGCGATGTCGAAGCTATGCGATTGTGGGCAGAGGAGACGAGAGCCCACACGATTTAAAGGGTGATAACAATGGGGGCAGACGAGAAGATCCATAGCTGGCTCAATGCGTTGCCATCGTGGATTCACCGATCCCTCCTGAAATATGAATGCTAATTATTAAGAATACTGATTGTTCATCTTCTCTGTATAGAAGGTAGCGCGTCTGTTTCTCTCAGTTTCAGAGGTATTATCCACAGGCTTTTCGCTGGTTGTCCACAGGTGTCTTGTGGCGGTTGGTTTTTCTGTCATGCTTGGCGTATCTGGTGGTCTCGACGAGGAGGATAGATGCGTTTTCGTGGTGGGGTTGTGCTGTGTGTGGGTGTGGTTATCGTTTTGGCAGGGTGTGGGAAAGTAGGTCTTTCTTCGCAGGTGGCAGAGCCTGTGCCGTCTGTTTCGGCTTCTACTTCTGTGATCAGTCCTGGGGAGTTTTTCTCGCGTTCTGAAGACGAGATTTTTGCTGAGGCCGAAAAGACAGCGACCAATCTTTTTAATGCGATGTCTCATTGGGAGGAAGCTCCTTCTGAGAGGTTACCTGATGAGGTCTACCGCTATACAGGGGAGAGCTATACAACCGCGATAGAGAATTTTCATTGGGTGGCTCTTGAAAAAGGATTGGTCTCTCCTAACTCATCTCAAGGGATCACAAAAGTAGGAAAGGCTGATCCGTTCATCCCTGAAAAGGGTATTGCTCGTGTGGTGATTTGTCGTTTTCCTCCAGAAGGGTTCTATTCGACCAATAAGGATGGGGAGAAGATCGATGCCCACGGTGTTGCTGTCGATACGGTTTCAATGAAGTGGAAAGATGATCGGCTCGTCATCGTTGACGGAAAATATGAAGGGAAAGATCAATGTCCACTTCCATGACAATTAAGTCAGCTCTGGGAGTAATAATCTTCACTTCTTGGATTTGTCCCCTAGCAATTGCAGATGATCCAAATTATGGAGCTCGCAATGCTAGCGCTTCGGTTTCTGATCAGACGGTTCGTATTGAGGTTGAAAACGTTATGAGGCTATCGGTCGTGATGAGGAGTTATTACCTGATTTTATGCCAGTCGATAAGACACCAGCTAAAGATAATCATGTGTTTTCTCCCCGGGTCTATTACGACGACCACAACACCTGGGTGATGATGGATCCCCTCACCTCCTCCCCGCCTGATGGACAAGATGATCCTTCCAACATCAGTGATGAGACACTACGCTCCCTTATCGCTCACGCCATTTTAGAATCCGAACTCCCACCTAGCACGATACGCATCGAACCCAACCCAATGAACAACCGATGGAAAAAACACGTCGTCAACCTCCCCCTATGGCTCTCACTCGACGGAAAGACCACCCATCACGCACACCTATCTCACGACGGAATCGATATCTCACTAAACGCACAACGAACACTGACACGCTTCGACATGGGAAACGGAACAGGTATCGACTGTTCTACCACCACCCCACGACCTAACAACGCCAATCCATGGGAACCATCTCCCACATGCGGATATACCTATACCCAAACAGGCACCTACACGATCACCGCCACCACCTTGTGGACCATCACCTGGACTACAGATACACACCACGGCACACTTGCCACCACCACCCACACCACATATCCCATCACCATCACACAACTCACCTCCCGCATCATCGGATAACAGCAAAATTGTGAGGCTAGAAGGAGGTCGTGATTATCTATACAGCACGATTGAGATCATTTGCACCAATGAGAACTCATAGGTTCTATCGATGGTAAAGACAGATGCTATCTGCTCTATGCAAGGAGATTATCGCCATATCGTCTACGCATATCGGCTACATCATCGCCGTCAAGGAAGATCGTCTTCGGAACAGCGATCTTGTCCTGCCGGTCGAAGAGCCCTAATAAACGATCCTCAGCAACCACAGCAGAGATCTGGTCAATACTGCGATGCAGCGGACGTCCGAAAGCGACATCGAGAATCTCGTGAGGATTGCTCAACTCGATGATCGGAAAACTCAACGAAGCCGCTTGAACCATCGACATAAGCTGGTCTGAAGATTCCACCTTATCCAAAGGCAACGCCTGATCGATTCCATACGAACCGATACGGATACGACGCAACATCGTCAAAGAAGCACCTACACCAAGCAACTCCCCCAGATCTCGAGCTAAAGCTCGGATATAGGTTCCCGACGAACAGGTGACAGTCACATCCAGATCGATAAGATCAGTCCCGTCCACACAGACATATCGCATCTGCTCAAGATCGAATTGAGCGATATGAACTGGACGGGGAGTAAGCTCGACTTTTTCACCGGCACGCACTCGCGCATAGGATCTCTTCCCATCGACCTTAATCGCCGAGACAGAACTGGGACGTTGCAGGATCGATCCTGTCAAGCGATTCATAGCAGAACAGATCTCATCGCGACTCATATCTGCCCTCTGAATCGAAAGGATCTGTCCGTCCGCATCCTCTGTATCGGTGACAACTCCAAGACGGATCGTCGCCTGATAACTCTTATCGTTCAAAGCGAGATGCCCCATGAGGCGGGTTGCCCGATTCACTCCGCAGATCAATACGCCAGTCGCCATCGGATCGAGAGTTCCAGCATGACCGACTTTACGAGTTCCCAATATGCGTCGAATCCGGCTGACAACCTGATGGGAGGTCATGCCAGCCGGCTTATCGACGATGAGAAGTCCCGATCTATTCATCTAGCTCTCAGATGAATCGTCGTGAGAACGATAGGGATCGGCCTGTCCGGCATAAGTCGTACCTCGCTGAGCAGCCAATTGGGCATCGGAGGCTTGAACGCGAGCCAGAAGATCTTCCATATCTTGAGCGTTCTTCTCGACCGCATCCAAAACGAAAGTGAGCGACGGGGTAAATTTCAACTTCAGATGCTGGCCGATCGCCGTGCGGATCATACCCTTAGCCGCTTCCAAAGCCGCCGGGGTGTCGGTCTTTCCCCCTTTAGCATCCGCCTCGCGTCCATCCAAAGAACGCCCTAAATCGGTATAGAAGATGGTGGCTTCCCTACCATCTCCTGTCAGACGGACATCGGTGATGGTCACGAATCCCAAACGGGGATCTTTAACCCGCCTTTCCAGCATTTGAGCGGTGATCTTACGGATTTGATCTTCCAATTTTGCAGTACGTGGATTGGGCATTGCAGTCCTTTCACTCGACGCATCCGTCTATTCCAGAATAGATGGTGCTCAATAGATGAGGCGGAGCCGAATCATCGACCCCGCCTCAATCCTTTTCAGGTCAGTCGCGCGGTTTCTCAACCATCTCGTAGACCTCGATGACATCGCCGATCTGAATATCTCCGTAGTTCGCCAAAGTCATGCCACATTCAAATCCTTCACGCACCTCAGTGACATCGTCTTTCTCACGACGCAAGGAGGCGATGGAAGTCTCGGCAATAACCGTACCGTCTCGGAGTAGGCGGGCTTTCGCATTGCGACGAATCTGTCCGTCCACGACCATACATCCGGCGATATTGCCAAATTTGGACGAACGGAAGATCTCGCGGATCTCGGCATGACCACGGGTTTTCTCTTCGTAGATCGGTTTGAGCATACCCTTGAGGGCTGCCTCGATCTCGTTGATCGCATCGTAGATGACCGAATAGTAGCGAATATCGACGCCCTCTTGATCCGCAAGACGAGCTGCCTGAACAGTCGGACGGACATTGAAACCGATGATGACAGCGTGAGGAGTCGATGCCGAAGCCAAGGTGACATTCGTCTCGGTAATAGCACCAACGCCGCGGTCGATCACGCGCAAGCTCACCTCGTCGGAGACTTCGATCTTCGACAAGGCATCTTCCAACGCCTCGACCGAGCCTGCACCGTCACCCTTCAAGATCAAGGTCAACTCGCTGGTCTCGCCCTCTTCAAGCTGCTTAAACAGCTCTTCCAAGGTCTTGCGACGTGAAGAAGCAGCCTGCTGGGCGGCACGCATCCGAGCTTCACGTTTCGTGGCAATCTGACGAGCCATACGATCGTCTTCCACCACCAAGAAGTTATCGCCCGCTCCAGGAACGCTGGTCAGACCAAGTACCTGAACAGGCATTGATGGCGCAGCCTCGTCCACCTGCTCTCCACGATCGTCCACCATGGCGCGCACACGTCCGAATGCGTTGCCAGCGACGATGGAATCCCCCTTGCGCAAGGTACCGCGCTGAATGAGAACCGTCGCGACAGGTCCACGCCCCTGATCGAGGTGGGCTTCGATAGCCACACCTTGAGCATCCATCGTGGGATTAGCTCGCAGGTCTAAAGCGGCATCTGCAGTCAAAACGATCGCTTCGAGAAGATCGTCAAGACCTTGACGGCTAACCGCTGAAACGTCGACGAACATGGTATCGCCACCATATTCTTCAGGGGTGAGACCGTATTCCATGAGCTGACCGCGAACCTTATTCGGATCGGCTCCTTCCTTATCGATCTTGTTGACCGCCACCACGATCGGCACATCGGCTGCCTGGGCGTGATTGAGAGCCTCAATCGTCTGTGGCATGACACCATCATCGGCAGCGACAACGAGCACTGCGATATCGGTAGCCTTCGCACCACGGGCACGCATAGCGGTAAACGCCTCATGACCAGGGGTATCGATGAAGGTGATCGGACGGGATTCTCCGTCCACCTCGGTAACGATCTGATAGGCACCGATCGACTGAGTAATGCCACCGGCTTCCTTCGCCTGAACATTGGAATGGCGCAATGCATCGAGCAGCTTGGTCTTACCGTGATCGACGTGACCCATGACGGTTACCACCGGCGGACGAACCTCGAGGTCGGATTCATCTCCAGCGTCCTCGCCAAATTCCAAATCGAAGCTTTCCAAAAGCTCGCGATCCTCATCTTCAGGAGAGACGACCTTGATCTCGTAATTGAGTTCCGCCCCCAAAATCTCCAAAGTGGCATCGGGCACCGATTGGGTGGCGGTAATCATCTCGCCGAGATTGAACAGCACTTGAACGAGCTGTGCCGGCTCGACATTGATCTTTTCAGCGAGATCGGTCAACGACGAACCGCGACGCAAACGCACGACCTGTCCGTCTCCTTGACGAATGCGTACACCGCCAATTACCGGCGCTTGCATCTCATCGAATTCTTGGCGACGCTGCTTTTTCGACTTGCGACGACGCCCGGCCCCTCCTTGGCGACCGAAAGCTCCTTGAGTATTACCTCCGCGTCCCGATCGACCCGAGCGGGCAGGACCAGAGGAGAACCCTGACGGACCACCATTTCCGCGTGAACGTCCACCCCCAGAACGCGAACGAGACGATGATGGATTCGATCCACCATTCGACCCAAGGTTCGGGTTGACGTGCTTGGGCATCATCGCAGGATTCGGACGAGGCATCCCTGAGCTAGGACGCGGCATTCTTTCACCAGACGGACGAGCAGGGCGCTGCTCATTTGCACGGGAACGATCGCGTCCTGTACCAGATCGACGATTCTGTCCCATTCCCTGAGCAGAGGTGAAGGGGTTATTCCCCGGACGAGGCCCTGCAGGACGGCGCACCGAAGCCGGCGTAGGACGCGGACCTGGCACAGGACGTCCAGCGCTTTGGCTGCGACCAGCGGTTTTTGCGACATTTCCCGGAGTCACACGTCCTGCACCCTGATTCCCCTGCGGACGAGGTGTCGGTGTCGGACGAGCGGACGGCATCTGAGCCGGACTCGGGCTTTGACGCGGACCTGGCTTAGCCACAACACGCGGCGTGGGCTTAGGACTTGCCTTATCGTTTTCTTTCTTAACCTCAGATGCGGATTCTTTCTTCGTCTCCGAGGTAGACGGCATCGACTTATCGCTCTTAGCGCTCGGCTTAGCGGTTTTCTTCTCTGCCGTTTTTGTCTCAGGTGAACGCTCAGATGAGGGACGAATAGGCGTCTTTTGGGGAGCATTATCTGCCCCATCAGCCTTCGTCGACCCACCGGTTTCACTAGTAATTTTCTCCGTCACACGGCGTACCACCGGCGCTTCAATCGTCGATGATGCCGAACGGACGAATTCGCCCATCTCTTTGAGGGCTGCGAGTAATTCCTTACTTTCCAGTCCGAGCTTTTTCGCGAGCTCGTAGACACGGACCTTGGCCACTGATCTCCTCCAGGTCCGGGCTCACCACCGGACCGTTAGTCGTTGTAGGTGCTCATTTGTGCGTACTCATCGAGTGGTCATGAGCTGTTGCCCACCTTCTGGTTGCGCGCGATCGGGATGATATCGACATTATCGATTCTGCAGGATCGGCCTACAGACACGCCCTTGTGAGTCTAGCCCTCTTGGCACCTTGTTTTCCAACCGAAAATAAACGTTGCCAAAATCTCAGGCGATCTCAAGGCGATCGAGGATGGAATCGTCCACAGATAACATGAGGGAACGCGCAATCGCATTGCGTCTGCGCGCCCTATCGATACATTCTTTACGCAGATGAATCCACATTCCACGTCCCCGCCCTGATGGACAGTCCACAAGGTATCCCTCGCATGCGACGAAGCGGGTCATCGCTGAGCTTGGTTCAACCTGTCGACATCCGACACAGGTGCGTAGGCGTGACGGCTTACTCACTGGCGGCATCTGAACGGATATCGATACGCCATCCGGTCAAACGAGCCGCCAGACGAGCGTTTTGTCCTTCACGTCCGATCGCCAAGGACAGCTGATAGTCGGGGACAACGACCTTGGCTGTACGCGCTACAGGATCCACGACTCTTACCGAGGTCACTTTCGCAGGTCTGATGGCATTGGCAACAAAGGCAGCCGGATCTTCATCCCAATCGACGATATCGATCTTTTCCTCGTTGAGTTCGTGCATGACGGCACGGGCTCGCTGACCCATCGGACCTATACAAGCACCTTTAGCGTTAACATCGGGATTATCGGTGTGGACGGCAATCTTGGTGCGATGTCCAGCTTCACGAGCGATAGCTTTGATCTCGACAACGCCTTGTTCGATCTCAGGGACTTCCATCTCAAATAATTTCTTGACCAGGTTGGGATGGGTCCGACTGACCACCACCTGAGGGCCTCGCATCTGTTCTTTGCGGACGCTGACGACATAGACGCGGATACGCTTGCCGTGAGGATATTCCTCCCCAGGTACCTGTTCAGCTTGAGGCATGATCGCCTCGATCTGCCCCAAGTCGATACGCACTGTACGAGAATTGCCGTCTTGTTGAATGACACCTGTAAGAATATCGCCTTCAGAAGCGGCAAAATAGCCATATTTCTGTTCGTCCTCAGCCTCACGCAGGCGCTGGAAGATCACCTGTCGAGCGGTTGAGGCGGCGACTCGTCCAAAATCGTCAGGTGTGTCATCAGCTTCGCCGATGACCTCTCCTTCCTCGTTATAGACAGGAATCTTTACGTTAACCTTCCCCGTCTTGCGGTTGAGGTCAATCCTGGCGTCCTTATGAGCGTCTTCAGTCTTTTGATAGGCGTTGAGAAGGGCATCCTCGAGGGCTTTCAATAGATAATCAAGCGGGATTTCCTTATCGCGTTCAATGGCTCTCAGAGCCGACAGATCGATATCCATCTCAGTTCTCCTCACTTGACTCGCTGCGGTTCATCTCGACTTGGACGATAGCTTTTGCGATCGTATCTAAAGCATAGGTGCGCTGTTCATTCTCACATGTCATCGTGACGGATTCCTCGTCAGCAGCGACGATACGTCCACTAATCTGCTGATCGTCAATCCAGAGCGTGACCAGTCGTCCCACATTGCGTCGATAATGTGCCGGACGTCTCAAAGGAGTTGATACACCTCGCGTGGTGACTTCTAACGTATAAGGGCGCTCACCCATCGCATTGGATTCATCGAGGACACGAGAAACCTCCGTAGTGATTTGAGCGATCTCATCGAGACTCAGTCCGCTTCCCTTCTGACCGTCCCCATCGACGGTGACTCGTACCAGACGCCGTTTTCCAGCCGGAACCACATCCAGATCGTCCAATTCAGCGCCGAGACCTTCCACACAGCTGGATAGCAACTCGGATAAAGCGGTGCGATTCATGCCTCAATCCTTATATACGATGAACTTCTTGCCCATTCATTCTAGGCTATGGACGTGTCCCAGATGAAGATGAAGCCGATCCTTATCTCTCGTCGCTCTCTGCTTGCAGCCATGACAGGCATACTGTGTGCCTCATGAGCCCCAT
>JAEZYG010000074.1 GCA_023419175.1 Actinomycetes bacterium | reverse complement strand
CGCTCTTCTGCGATCCTTGACCGCTGCGCTCCTGAGTGAAATCAGGGGTGAGCCCTTCCAAGAGACCTGGGGTATCCCACTGCTGATCTTCGTCAATGCTGTAGTACTTATGGGTAACGGTGATTGTTCCAGCTTTAGGAGCGGTCAAGCCGAGGTCGATATTCTCGATATCGGCATCTTTCATAGTGACGTCAACGCGCTTGCCGCGGGAGTCATTCGACCCGTCACCGGCGCCTGCGGTGGTCTCTTCGTAGTAATCCTCATCGTATTCGAATGTGACGAGGTAGTCTCCGTTGGGAACACCGTTGAAGGTGTAATGACCGGTTTCGTCTGTGACGTCGATCATCATCGGACGAGGATCGCCTTGAGAGGGATCTTTCGCCAATTCTTCCTTGGTATAGAGACGAACGATCACGCCTTCAATACCGGTTTCGTTACCGTCTTGAATACCGTCTTTATTCGTATCCAACCAAACGTAATCGCCGATTGAGCGGGTGCTCATACCTCCACCAGAGGAGTGGGAACGGTTAATCTCGCTGAAGGAACCCGAGAGATTCGCCGGTCCGCGTGAGGTGATCGTATCGCTACCGCGATTGAGCATACCTTGGGTACGAACGGCAGCGAAGACATTCAACGGAACTTCGTCATTCTTCGGATCGTAGAATTTACCCTTAACGATCGCGGCATAGGTTTCCTCAGTGGGCTTGATGAGACGTAGGGAGTCTCCTGCCGTACCTTCTTCACCGAAATCTTCAGGATTGGATCTAAAGTCGTAATACTCGGTGTTATTGGGGACGAGCTTTTCCACACCGGGATCGTTTTCGTCAATGACGAAGGAATCGGGGAAACGATAACCGGGCTTTGTGCGATACCAGGTTGCCGCGGTGATGGTGAAATTCTCAGCGAGTTTACCCAATCCAAATTTCTCGACGACCTCATCCATGGAATCACCACGGTTGAAAGCTTCCTCAACTTTCGTCGGGTCATCGACAAGACCGTAATCGAACAAGACCATATTGTTCGTTCCGTCAGCATAGAGATATTGCTTGGCGGGGTTGAAGTAGACGACATAGGTAAATGTACCGTCATCGTTAACCGCAGTCAGCTGAGAAGCGACCGACGGTGAATCGCCACGACCGAGATTGTAAACTCCATCTTCACGCATCTGCCAATCCACATAGGCACGATCGGTCACCATCGTCTTACCGACAGACGATGTGAGATCGACCCGTCCATTACCGTGAACATTCTCACGCTTGATCGCCATGGGGATATTGACGCTGAAGTGCATACGATCAAACTTGGATGCAGCACTGTTGAAGGTATAGGTGATGGTGTTTTTCGCCTTATCCCATACGCCGTCAGCGACTTTTTCTCCCTTGACGTAGAGGGAAGGAGGGGTATATCCCTGATCCGTATCGCCTTCGGGATCCATGATCGATCCCAGGTTGATAACGAAATAATCCCCCTCGGCGGGTTTGTTGATCAATGCGAATGACGAGTTCCACTGCACGACTTCGCCGCTATTGGGCTTGACGGTGCCGTGATCTTGGGGAACGTGGATGAAACGTACGTCATTCGAAATGTCAATACCAGATGCGCTCGCCACCGTGCTGGGCAATAGCAACGATGTAGCGATCAGAGCGAGGAACAGTACCCCCCCTCGTAGACACGTCCACGCACGCCTCAACGATCCTCGTTGAGCACCCGTGGAAGCATCTGCGCATATCTCAGCATGACGTTGAGACATACTCTGATTCCTTTCAGTCGGATTCCTAAACGTAGCCATATTAAAAAACAGAAATGAATCAACAAAATTAGGGGGGGGTCAGGGTAGAGATCAGATCTTTATAAGGGTTATAAGTCCTATTTACTAGGTATAACTATGTCTCTCCCGTTATAGACCCTGATAGTACATCAGACTACAGTCTGATATTTACATGTTCACGAAGTGAACACTATTTTAATTTATTTGATGACGAGATAAATCGACATAGAGAAAAGTTAAACTTTTAACTGAAAAGGAAGAGCGATTATCGATCTTCACTTCCTTAGCGCAACTAGTTGCCATCTCTCAGTGCAACTTTGCCTTGTCCCGTCAACGATTCTGGCAAAGAATATATCTATGAGTACAGGTGCCAATCATGGGGATGAACCCTTTTACTATCAGCAACCCCCTGCTGCCAATCAGATTCCTCACCAGGATATGAGCAATCCCTATCAGAATCCCTACCTCTATCAAGAACGCTCCAACCAACAGCTTTCCCCTATCGGCCAGCCTATGAGCGAAAACGACAAGACGACAATCACCATCATTCACTTACTCGGCCCGCTCGCCACCGTGCTCTCCGTTGGAACATTGGGCCTGATCGGCCCTCTGATCGCCTGGCTCTACTATAAGAATCACTCTCCACTGATCGCCCGCCACGCTGCCGAAGCCTTCAATTTTCAGCTGACTATGTGGATCACCATCATGATCTCTCTTCTGTTGATCATCTCAGTTCTCGGTATCGTGATCGGTCTACCTCTCCTTTTTGGAGCGTCTATCTTCTCTTTCGTCATGGGAATTGTCGCCGCTATCAAGGTCAATAAAGGTATCGACTACCGCTACCCCCTCACGTGGCGTATTCTCGGCTGAGAATCCAGATATGAAAAACGGCGCCCATAGGCGCCGTTTTTCATTGTTCAAGATCAATCAGTCCTCTGCAAGGGTGATCTCCAGTCCTCCCAAAATCGACGAGGACAGATTGTAAAGGAAGGCACCCAAGGTAGCCATCGCGGTCATCAAGAAGACGTTGATAGCTCCCATCAAAGCGGTGAAACCTAAGACTCTCCATATGTCGATATAGGAACTGACCTGGATAGCACCGGTACCGTCCGCATTACCGAACAGAGCGGTGAAAGCATCCTGCAATTTCTCCAAAGAGCCAGAAGCCTCCACCAGACTCCACACCAAAGCCACCGCGATAAAGACCACGATTGCAGCGGCAACCGAGAACATGAGAGAGGTCTTCATCACCGACCACGGATCAACCTTGGATAGTCGAAGACGAGCTTTGCGCGCCGGACGCTGACGATTCCCGTCATAGGGACGCAGACCCGATACCGCTTCCTCTCCAGGAATCGGAGCAGTCATCTGAGAGATGGGTTCGTTGATCTCAGTGGGCAAGCTTTCACCGACAACCAACGGACGATCGATCACCTCAGTGGGACTATCCTTCTGGACGCTATCAGCGGTAAGGTCACGCTCAACCTCTGAGGTCTTAGGCTCATCGCCAAGCACCGTATCGTCTTGAATCTTCTTATGCTCGCTCCATGAGGTCACACCAGCGATACCAGCAGCCAGATTGGAAAGCCAGCTCTTTTCTCGCGACTTCGGAGCGGGAGGAATCGATCCTGTCGCATGTGGATCATGGGGAACCTCGGTAGCTTTATCGCCACCATCGGTATCGTCATCCGATCCCTGTTCAGAACAGACAGACTCCTCCTTCTGATCTGCTAGAGATGAATCGATGACGATCTGTTCATTATGTTCCCGATCGTCTATGTGATCAGAGTGCTCATCGACGATGCGAGGATCCACCTCGTCACCTACATGAAGCTCTTCCTTGTTATTTTCACTCATCGACATTCTCCGATTCGGCTTGCGAAGCTGTCATCTCCACACTATCGGGGGTGGGATCAGTCATATCGGTTGACTCGCTCGAGTCCTGTTCTTCATCAACCACAGCTTTTTCATGGTTGACCGTCACCGCCACCACGCGATCACCGCCCTTAACACTGACGAATTTCACGCCCATGGTATCGCGACCCGTTGCGGTGACATCGGATACTGCGCTACGAATGATCTGACCGGAATGTTTGATCGAAATCAGCTCGTCATCTTCTCCAACCACCACGGCGCCTACCAGATCACCGCGTTCTTCGACGATACGCATAGCCTTCACGCCAAGACCACCTCGACCTTGCAGACGGAATTCACTCACCGCCGTCCGTTTGGCATAGCCTTCATCGGTAATGGTGAACAAGAACTGTTCTGAATCGTCCAGATCGGCACCGATCACCGTCATCGATAAAAGATCGTCTTCCCCTCTAAAGCGCATACCGGTCACACCAGATGTCGTGCGACCCATCGGACGAACCTGTTCGTCATCAGCTCTGAAGCGAATACCTTGACCCTTACGAGAGATCAATAGAACATCGTCGCGAGCATTGACCAAAGAGGCACCGATCAACTCATCGTTTTCATCGCGGAAATTGATCGCCAACAATCCAGCTTGACGGGAAGAATCATAGGCTGACAAGGCTGTCTTCTTGATAAATCCTCTGCGAGTAGCCAAGAGTAGATAGTCGGCATCCTGATAGGATTTCACAACCATCGATTGAGCGATCTGCTCGTCTGGTAAGAAGGAAAGCAAGCCTGCCACATGTCCGCCCTTAGCATCACGGCTCGCTTCGGGAAGTTGCCATGTCTTGATCCGATAGACCCGTCCCATATTGGTAAAGAAGAGCACCCAATCATGGCTCATCGAGGTAAAGACCGAATCAACCTCGTCCGCATCGCGTAAAGATGCTCCACGCACCCCGCGACCTCCACGTTTTTGGACACGATACTGATCCATGCGAGTGCGCTTGATATAGCCGCCACGAGTCAAGGTGACCACCATCTCCTCA
Source organism: Actinomycetes bacterium (assembly GCA_023419175.1). GTDB lineage: Bacteria > Actinomycetota > Actinomycetes > Propionibacteriales > Propionibacteriaceae > Brooklawnia. Next base: position 32,196 of record JAEZYG010000074.1, on the reverse strand, counting down.
TTGGGGATGAAATCTTCCTCGCTCATATCCCCGTCCGCATGGACGATTTGGGTACGGCGCTCATCACCGTATTTATCGACGATCTCTTGGAGTTCTGCCGAGATGATCTCACGCTGACGGGATTCTTTCGCCAAAATATCTTTCAAATCGGCGATCAAACGCTCCAACTCTGCAAGACGATCCACGATCTTTTGACGTTCCAAAGCCGCCAAACGACGCAACTGCATCTCCAAGATGGCGTGAGCTTGAATCTCATCGATATCGAGAAGATCTTGCAGACCACGATTCGCCACATCGGCGCTCGGGGATCGACGAATCAAAGCGATCACTTCGTCCAACATATCGAGAGCCTTCACCAGACCACGATAGATATGCGCAGTCTTTTCAGCCTCGTCCAAGCGGAATTGAGTGCGACGGCGAATGACGTCGAGTTGATGATTCACCCAGTAGCGAATGAATTGATCCAGACGCAATGTACGCGGCACATCGTCAACCAATGCCAACATATTGCACCCGAAAGTATCTTGAAGCTGGGTGTGTTTATAGAGATTATTCATCACCACGCGCGGCTGGGCATCGCGTTTGAGTACGATCACCAGACGCTGACCTGTACGGGCAGACGAATCGTCTCGGATATCGGCGATACCGCTCAGCTTTCCGGCATTAACCAGATCGGCGATCTTTTGAGCCAAATTATCGGGATTACACATATAAGGCAGCTCGGTTACCACCAAGCTGGTGCGCCCATTGGGCTCCTCTTCGACATTGATCACCGCGCGCATCGTCACCGAACCTCGTCCGGTGCGATAGGCATCTTCGATACCTTGGCGACCCACGATCAAAGCGCCCGAAGGGAAATCGGGTCCTTTGATATATTCCATACTGGCTTCCAGCAATTCCTCATCGCTGGCTTCAGGATGCTTGAGAGCCCACTGGACAGCCTCATTGACTTCCCGCAAATTATGGGTGGGAATATTGGTCGCCATACCGACTGCAATACCAGACGAGCCGTTGACCAAAAGATTGGGGAAACGAGCAGGAAGGACGCTCGGCTCCATCTCGCGGTTATCGTAATTGGGCTGGAAATCGACCGTATTTTGGTCGATATCTCGCACCATCTCCATCGACAGTGGAGCCATCTTACATTCGGTATAACGCATCGCGGCAGCCGGATCGTTGCCCGGAGAACCGAAATTACCCTGTCCTTGAACGAGGGGAGCGCGCATCACCCACGGTTGAGCGAGACGAACCAAGGTGTCATAGATCGCAGAATCGCCGTGAGGGTGATAGAGACCCATCACTTCACCGACGACACGTGAACACTTATTCCAACCGCGATCGGGACGATAACCACCGTCATACATCGCATAGATGACGCGACGATGAACCGGTTTAAGACCATCTCTCACATCGGGAAGAGCGCGACCGACAATCACGCTCATCGCATATTCGAGATAGCTCGACTGCACCTCAGCTTGAAGATCAACGGTATGGATGACACCCTTACGAGGCTCTTGAATATGCTGATCGGTCGCATCTTCGATGAGATCCTCGTTGGTCTCGCCGAGGATCTCATCGGGAAGATCGAGATTTCCCTGATTCTCCTGGGGAGTATCCGTCATGACTATCCTTTACTTCTACGCTTAAAACCCGTTGTAAATATCAATTCATCAGATGTCGAGGAAACGGACATCCTTCGCGTTCCTCTGGATGAAATGACGTCTTTCCTCCACGTCTTCACCCATAAGAATGGAAAACATCTGATCGGCTCTCACAGCATCTTCCAAGGTGACCTGCAACAAGATACGTCCATCGGGATCCATCGTGGTCTCCCACAGATCCTGGGCGTTCATCTCCCCAAGGCCTTTATAGCGTTGGATTGGGTTGACATTGGGTAATTTCTTACCGGCAGCCAATCCAGCATCGCGGATCGCATCGCGTTCTGCATCGTTATATGCCAATTCATGGGGAGCGTTAGTCCAGCGGATTCTAAAGAGAGGTGGTTGTGCCAAGTAGACGTGACCTGCATCGATGAGCGGTTTCATGAATCTAAACAGCAAGGTCAACAAGAGGGTGCGGATATGGGAACCGTCCACATCGGCGTCAGCCATCAAGATGATCTTGTGATAGCGCAGCTTGTTGATATCGAAATCATCGAAAACGCCTGTTCCCAAAGCGTTGATGATCGCTTCGACTTCCTTATTTGCCCACACCCTGTCGATCCGGGCTTTTTCAACGTTCAAGATCTTCCCTCGAAGAGGTAAAATAGCTTGACAACGCGGATTTCGTCCGCCTTTTGCGGAACCTCCTGCGGAGTCACCCTCGACGATGAAAACTTCGCATTCTTCAGGATTGGTCGAAGAGCAATCCGCTAATTTACCGGGAAGACCTCCCCCACCAAGCAGATCTTTACGCTTGCGGGCGGCATCTCTTGCCTTACGGGCAGCCAGACGGACAGCGGCAGCGTCCATCGCCTTACGCACGATCGCCTTACCCTCTTGAGGATTGCGTTCCATCCAATCGCCAAGATATTCATTGACGATCTTTTGGACGAAAGAGCGAGCCTCCGTATTGCCCAATTTCGTCTTGGTCTGTCCTTCAAATTGGGGTTCGGAAATCTTAACCGACAAGATTGCGGTCATACCCTCTCGGATATCCTCATTCCCGACACGATCTTCCTTCTTGCGAATAAGACCCCATGCTTCACCCCATTTATTGACGGTGGTGGTCAATGCAGCGCGGAAACCTTCTTCGTGAGTACCGCCTTCATGGGTATTGATCGTATTGGCGAAAGTATGCAGGGAACTGCCATAGGAATTATTCCACTGCATCGCCAATTCAACTCCCATTCCCAAATCGGAAGAATTGGCTTCGATATCAATCACCGAGGTGAGGGGTTCACGATTACCCGTAAGATATCCAACAAAATCTGCTAGACCATTTTCAAAATGGAAAGAATCACTAATCGGATTACCTTCATCATCTACATGATCTGTTCGTTTGTCGGTAATATCAATGCGCAATCCCTTATTGAGGAAAGCCATCTCACGGAATCGGGTCGCTAAGGTGTCGTAATTGAACGTAGTGGTCTCAAAGATCTCAGCGGACGGATAGAAGGTGATCGTCGTCCCTGTTTGAGAAGTCTCTTCCAATTTCTGAATGGGAGTATCAGGAGTTCCCAAGGTATAGCTTTGACGCCAACGATGACCGTCTCGACGGATATCGGCGATCATACGGGAGCTCAAAGCATTGACTACCGACGAGCCTACACCGTGTAAACCACCCGATACCTTATAACCACCATTGCCGAATTTGCCGCCTGCGTGAAGGACGGTCAGCACCAATTCCAAAGTTGAAATTTTTTCCACAGGGTGTAAAGCGACAGGGATACCGCGACCGTTATCGATCACTCGGCACCCATCTCCGTCCAATAACTCGACACGAATATGATCGCAATATCCAGCAAGGGCTTCATCGACAGCGTTATCGACGATTTCGTAGACGAGATGGTGTAATCCGCGCTCAGAAGTCGAGCCGATATACATACCAGGACGCTTACGCACAGCTTCCAAGCCTTCAAGAACTTGGATCTGTTCCGCATCGTATTCACCTGTTGCATGCAAACTATCGGAATTGCTATCGATGTCGAATGCACCGCTATCGCTATTTCCCTGGGTCATCTCGTCATCATGAGAAGCCACATCACTCACCGGGCAAAGCTCCTTTTATGCCAGGGGCCCATCGTAGACGGGGGGCTGTCGCCCGCGAGCTTATACTCGTCCCAATCTCTTGGAAAGTTTACACCATCATTCACTAGATAGCGGTCGATAACAGGAGGTAATAGCCGTCAGTGGCATTTTAAGGCACCTTGGAGACGATCGGATCATAGAGACATGGTTCCCCACGTCCACTTCATCTTGAAGATTCTTTTTCGATACAAGAAGTCATATCTGTCCACTTCCAGGTTTTAGGGGTTTGGTTTTGAACTCATCAGCAAAAGTGCTGATAAGGCGAGGTTTTAAGTAGCTTAGTGGGATTTCTCCCCTTCTGGATAGTGATTTGAAGGTCGTTTCAGATCGCTGAATGAATGTCATATACCAGGCGAGTTAGGGGTTATCACGATTTTTGATCTTGCTTTAGCGAGTTAGTCGTGAACGCTAGAGAAGGTAACGCGTGTAAGAAAATCACAGTAAGACAAGGAGAATGGATATGAATTATGAGCTGATTCACACAATAGATTTTCGGTGGAAATTCTATCTTTCTTGGATAAATATCAACGATATGATCCAAAAGGTTAATCAAGAAAGGTAAATAGCGCCGAACTCTTTACTTATTTCTTCTTTACACCCACTTTGTCATCATATATTTTCATCTATCTCCATCTCAATATTCTCTCTTATCTAGATATTCTACAAGAGATAGAGAATTTTCTTTATACTGTTTAATAACTTTCATAGATGTTTTTATAATATTTTCTAAATGACTGCAACATGGCTATGAGGATAGAAAACCAATTCTTGATGGTGTAAAGATTCAAAATACTCACGGTAGTCATCAATTTCTCGATCGGTGAGATTGATCGTAATCTGACGCCCGCTTGTATCTTGAAAATGCAGGTGGTAGAGCGTATATCTGCCAGAATGTCTTCCAATCTTGCGCACTTCACTATCCATACCAATATACGATACGACAGCAGTTTGAGGGCCTTGAATCACATCTGCCATGACGGGATACACAGTACGAAAAGAAAGAAATAAATAAGCTGCAACAATAAATAGTACGTAAATAAAACGTCCATATCGATATAAGCGTGGATGGCGTTTACGTGAGCTACTTGATTTTTTCTTATCCCAAGGGTATATCAGACCCAAACCAAAAAGACTAAAGACAAGTATCGATATAATCATATAGATTATTTTGCATACGAAAGCGCTATGACCGATATATACAGAATTACAGTAAGCTATTAAAGCCATTATTCCATATCCCACGAGAATAAGAATTCCAAGATAAATCCCTAGATGGGATCGCAAAAATTTGAATTTTGCTTCACTGATCTTTGACATACCTTCCTATCCTCATCTTTTTCAAAAAGGATATATGAAATACCGCTGTAGTCTCATCATTGACTATCGTCTGGCATCGATATGCTACTAGCCATAGGTATCGCGTGGCCCTCGTCCATCTCTAATAGAACGCGGTCCTTTCTTCCAGGAGACGTGATGAGGTCCGTCCACCTTAATGGAGGTGACGACAACCTCACCCATCTGCTCATTAATCCTTTTCATGATGACGGCGGACATCATCCGCAATTGAGTTGCCCACGCGGTTGAATCGCATGAGATATGCAATAGTCCCTTCTCAAAAGCTGATGGAGTGGAATGCTTTGCATTCATCGTACCGACCAGATCGGACCATTGAATGAGAAGTTGACGCAGTTGAAGATTCGTTGACCACTTCTTGCGCTTGACCAACGAGGAAAAAGCGGACGATAACTTCACAGGATCTCGACGATCCGGACGAGCAGAACTATAGGTGATGGTTGTATCAGATGTTCGTCGTCTGCGCTCCACCATGCTTCGATCATTGGATATCGAGGCAACATGATGGGCAACCCAACTTGCCATCTCATGTCCGCAAACATCGTGATCGTCTTGTGAATTACTTGTGGATAACTTCTCATCTTCGCGGGATTTCTTATCCACATTTTCTGTGGATAACTGTGGATAAGAGCTTACATCTATGTGATTTAGACCCTGTTTTTCCCTGTCATTACGTATAGAACGATCTCTACCCTCCATGTGGATAACTTCTGGGGAAAACTCATGTGGACTCCTATTATTCATCATCCACCTTCTCAACGTGACCCATCTCGACATGGAAATGTTGACCCGTCATAGACGAAGGAATATCGGATGCCACTGCGGCTGTGATCAATAGCTGTTCTGCATCCAAGACGGCATCTGCCAAACGCTCACGACGGATTGCGTCCAGTTCAGCGAATACATCGTCCAAAATCAGTACCGCCTCAATTCCATCGGCACGTAAAAGATGGAAAGCGGCAAGACGTATCGCTAAAGCCAACGACCAAGACTCACCGTGAGAGGCGTATCCCTTCGCAGGAAGATCTCCGATCATCAAGGAGATATCATCTCGATGAGGACCGATAAGAGTCATCGCACGGATACACTCGTCCTGTCTGCGTTCACGTAATGCTGAAGCAAAGGCATCTTCAAGATCTGAAGGATTATCCGGCAGGTTAAAACTTGGACGGTAAAGAGCATTCACCCGATTATTTCTCGGAGCGATAGTGGCATAGGAACTGCACATCGGCTCATTCAATTCAGCAAGGGTATCCAGACGGGCAGCGAGCAATTCAGCACCAAAACGTGTGAGCTGTTCATCCCAGACATCCAAAATATCGTCATCGACGACATGGGATTTTTGCATGGATTTCAATAAGACATTGCGCTGTTTTAATACTCGCTCATAATCGTGTTTCACACCCAACATGCGAGGCCAACGAGCGATTACCAAATCGTCAATGAAAGCTCTTCTCGTTGCCGGATCGGATTTGACGATCAACAGATCTTCTGGAGAAAAGACAACCGTGCGCAAAGCACCTAATAAATCGGTCATCTTCGGTAATTCACCACGATTTATTCGAGCTCGATTCGCCCGATGAGCATTGAGTTCAACCTCTAAGAGCAATGATCGCGGATCGTTTAACGAAGCTCTAACAAGGGAGCGAATGATCGCCTGAGATGATCCCGATTTGACCAACGGTATATCGGAAGATACACGATGAGAACCTAGACGTGAAAGATATTCAATCGCCTCAACAAGATTGGTCTTTCCTTGACCATTTGATCCTTGAAAGATCGTTACCCCAGCTCTCAGCTCGATATCTGCATGGCTGTAATTCCTAAAATCGCGCAGACTGAGCTGAGAGACATACATCAATTCTCACCAGATTAGGAAGGAAGACGCATCAACATAATGACGTGTTTATAGCTCTCATCTGCTTCAGCATCGATCGAATCGATTCCTTGAATCAGACAAGGTTTCCCAGGAGCGGTGAAAGAGATTTGGACGTAAGGAGTATTGAGAGCTGAGAGAGCATCTGACAAGAAATGGGGATTGAAACCTGCAGCTGATAAAGCGTTTTCTTCACCAAGATGATTCGTCACCTGAGCTGAAATGGATTCAGAAGCTTGAGCCTGATCGCCGGTAGCAGCCTCAAGAGCGATCTGGTCATCAGCAATCAACATTCGAATTGGTGTATTGCGTTCAGCTACCAAGGAGACACGCTTAACCGAAGCGACCAAATCATTGGTATTACACCGCATGACCAAGCTAGGCGTTACGTCCATCAAATGACGTACCTTGGGGAATTCTCCTGACAGCAAACGGGTGGTGATGCGACGGGAAACGTCATTGACTGTGGATTCAATGCCAATGATCCCCTCTCCCATTTGAGGATTGGAAAGAGCGATCGTAACCGTTTCACCGCTTGTCATCGTCCGCGCAACCTCGGTGAGGACTTTTGCAGGGACGAGAGCAGATGTCGAGGTGATTTCTGAGGAAGAATCCCACGTGAATTCCTTCAAAGACATACGGAAACGGTCGGTGGCAAGCATCGACAAAGTGTTGTTATCGATTTCGATTTTGACACCTGTAAATATGGGAAGCAGTTCATCTTTACCAGCGGCGATCACCGTCTGCTGAATGGATTGAGCGAAAAGAGCAGAATCGATCACTCCAGTTGCAGCCGGCATGGAAGGCAATTGCGGATACTCGTCAAGAGGGAGAGCTTGTAAGGTAAATTGAGCTGGTCCACAGCGCAATTCTGCACGTGTGGCATCAGCTTCGATTTCGACTTCCATATGGGGAAGGCTACGGGCGATATCAGCAAGCAATTTACCGGAGACGAGTACTTCACCTTCATCGATGATGTGAGCTGGACATTCAATACGAGCACTCGTCTCATAATCGAATGTACTCAACGAGACCGACTGATCGAAGGTTTTTATGAGCAGACCTGTCAGAACCGGCATTGCCGGACGGCTTGGCAGACTACGTGCAGCCCAGGCGACAGCCTCGGCCAAAATACCGCGGTCGATACGGATCTTCACGCTGATTCCTCCAGATCTCTCACCAAGATGGCACTCTATAGACATCTTATCGACTCATAGTCTGCCTAGCTAGATGAAAAGTTATCCCCAAAATGGGCGATCTGTGACTATTACCCTTCATAGATATATCTATCTAGTCGTCATAGTAGCTTCTGTGTAAACTGTGGAAATCAAGTAAAATACCTTGTCAATCGCGATAAATACCCTGTGAATAGTCTGTGGACTTCTCCTTGTCATCAGTGGACAGATGTGGGTAAGAAAAACGCTTTTCACAAAGTGATGGATCTATCAACAAAGAATACGATATTTTTCCACAGGTTATGCACAGGATATGAAGACGGTAAGAGTCGATATAGGCAGACTTATCCACATGGTTATACACATTTTTGTGGATAAGTATCGTCTAGATGTGTACAAAGAGCGATTCATCGTCACCATATGGTGAGTTTTGAGCTGAAAATACCGTCCACACATCAAAGTAACATGTGGAAAACTCACTTGGGTGATTTGATCCGATTGGTCAATTCACGCACCTGGTTGTAAACGCTTCGACGTTCACTCATCAATTTGCGGATCTTACGATCGGCATGCATGACAGTGGTGTGATCCTTACCACCGAATTCTTGACCGATCTTCGGTAAGGATAGGTCGGTCAATTCACGACATAGATACATGGCGATCTGACGAGCCATGACGAGAGTTTGAGTGCGCGATGTTCCGTTGAGATCGGCAATCGAGACGTTGAAATACGATGCCGTCTCGTTGATGATGGTCGATGCGCTCACCTCTTGAACTTCTCCCCCATCTGTGGGAATGAAATCTTTCAAAACGGTGGTGACTAAATCCAGATCGATCTGGGCTTTATTGAGAGATGCAAAGGCGGTTACCCGAATGAGAGCACCTTCCAACTCGCGAATATTGGTCTTGATGCGAGAAGCGATAAATTCCAAGACATCTCGTCCAAGGGAGAGATTGTCCGAATCGGACTTATTCTTCAAAATCGCGATTCTGGTCTCAAGATCCGGAGGTTGAACATCGGTCATCAACCCCATCTCGAAACGAGAACGCAGACGAGGTTCTAATGCCTCAAGGGCTTTTGGTGGACGATCGGAGGTCATCACTATCTGCTTACCCGCATTGTGCAAGGTATTGAAGGTGTGAAAAAACTCCTCCTGAGTTTGGATCTTCGATTCTAAGAACTGGATATCGTCGATCAATAAAACGTCCACTTCACGATAGGAGCGACGGAATTCACTCATGCTATTTTCGGAGATCGCATTGATGAATTCGTTGGTCATCTCCTCAGTCGAGACGTATTTAACGCGCACATTTTGGTAATAGTCGAGCACGTAATGACCTAAAGCGTGGAGAAGATGAGTTTTACCCAGTCCGGATTCTCCATAGATCATCAAGGGGTTATAAGACTTTCCCGGACGTTCTGCCACTGCGACAGCAGCGGCATGGGCGAAACGATTACTTTGTCCGATAACGAAATTATCGAAGGTGTATTTCGCGTTGAGGTTCGTCTCCTCAGCGTTCTTTTCGTAATTGGGAACAACCTGAGACGAGGGACGAGGAACAAATTCAGAAGCCAGAGGTGATACCGGACGTTCTTCGCGTGGCACCAAAGTGGTTGGTTCTAAATCGGGCTCTAAATCCTCATCGCGTTCAGGAGCTTCAAGATCCAATTCCAGATCGGGAATGATGGTCACCGCTACTCTCATTTGACGGCGATAAAGATCGGAAAGAGTCTCTTCAATGACCGAACGCTGACGCGTTTCAAGACGTTCGCGGGTGAAATCGTTGGGAACCCCTACCATGACGGTCGATTCGTGGACGGTCAATGGTTTGGTGGTATCCAGCCACATACGTGTGGACGGATCGAATTTTTTAACCACTTCTTTCCAGGCATCATCCAAGGAAATCGGCATGTGCTCGTCCATCGGAAGCCCTTCTGTGGTCAAGGAATAAAAGTAGGCTCTCCACAGATTAGCGGTTATCACCGTAAGATATGCACAGAGGTACCCCCCATCTGTGGAAAACTATCCATGACGCTAGTTGTTCATCACAGGGGAACGCAAACCGAGATCAAAAATTCCTCATATTTACGGCGTGTCGTCTAGACGGCATATCAAAATATCTCTCGTTGTACTTTTTAACGGGATGGCGTATCATGTACAAGCCGCTATTTATGCTTTGGTGCGCGCTATGCGTCAAGCTGAGATGGCGACAATGGTAGTACAGGCAACGATTACGGAGACTTCCCTTGACTAAGCGCACTTATCAGCCGAGCAACCGTCGGCGTTCTCGTACCCATGGTTTCCGCGCTCGCATGAGCACCCGCGCCGGCCGAGCCATCATTTCCGCTCGTCGTCGTAAGGGTCGCGTCGAGCTGTCGGCCTGACGCAATTGCTGCCCGCAGATCTGCGGATGCGTTCGTCTACCGATTTCGGTGTGACGATTCGCTCAGGTGTACGACGTGGACGATCGAGCATCGTGCTCTATCTCTATCGTGCTCAGATGCATGATCTGCGCGCGCGCAGCCAAGTCGGTTTGATCGTATCGAAAAAGGTGGGCAATGCTGTGACGCGTAACCGGGTAAAACGCCAGTTACGTCACATCATTCGACCCGCCATTTCGTCGTCTCAAGAACCTTTATGGTGTGTGATTCGAGCTTTGCCAGCATCTGCTCACAGCACCCAATTGGACTATGAGGTCACCTCTGCTTATGAATCAGCAGTGAAAGCCCTGCTGGAGACGCCGTGAAATACCCACTCATCGCTTTTATCCATCTGTGGAGGAGATTTATTTCCCCTCTCTATGGCGATGTGTGCAAATACTATCCAAGCTGTTCAGCTTATGGATTGGAAGCGATCACGATCCACGGAGCGATCAAAGGATCATGGCTTACCGTCACCCGTCTGCTGCGCTGTCATCCCTGGTCAATGGGAGGTATTGATCCCGTACCAGGTTCCCAGCTCGCCGTCCAGGAGAGCAATCCTCAGACGTCTAGGGACGTCACGATAACGAATTCTCATCGGCATATAGACGAGGTGGCATAGTGATCGACTCCATGGTGATCCTCAGCATCACAGAATTCTTTTCCACGATCGGTTTTGCGATCATGCAGCCCCTCTATTGGGCGATTTCCGGTCTGTTGACGGCAGCCCATTGGCTTGTCAGTCCTCTTTTTGGACGTGATAGCGGTCTGACATGGGTGCTATCAATTCTATGTTTGACTATTGTCATCCGAGGATTACTCACCCCTCTCTACGCCAAACAACTCAACTCATCGCGAGTGATGCAGACCCTTCAGCCTAAGATCAAGGCTCTTCAGGATAAGTACGGCTCCGATCGTGAGCGTTTGGGTCAAGAGACGATGAAGCTCTATCAGGAAGAGGGATTCAGCCCAGCGTCTTCCTGTCTACCGATCTTGGTTCAGTTACCGATTTTCTGGGCTCTTTTCAGAGTTCTTAACTATGCCTCTCGCGGTCATGCTGTGGGTTATTTCTTCGTCCATAATCCTGCATTGGTCGATTCATTGAGCAATGCGTCTGTGGCAAACGCTCGTCTTTCAGGAACCTTCTTACCCTTATCGAATGGTTTTGGTGCCACTCAACTTTTTGCCTTGGTTCTTATCGTGGCGATGACCTCGATCCTGTTCTTCCAGCAGATGCACATGATGCGTCGCAATATGCCACCGAGCGCTTTGGAAGGTCCTTTCGGACAGCAACAAAAAATGTTGCTCTATATGATGCCGATCATGTTCGTCTTTGGTGGTCTTGCCATGCCAATTGGTGTGCTGATCTATTGGACAGCTTCCAACGTGTGGACACTTATTCAGCAGTGGATCATCATTCGCACCTATCCGACTCCTGGCACTCCAGCATATGTGGACTGGGAAGAGCGCATGATCGCTAAAGGTAAGGATCCTAAGGCTATTGAGCGGATGCGTCTAGAGCGTGGACGCAAGAAGCCGCGCACAACTACAGTCACCGCGACCGATGAAAATGGACGTCCGAAAGTAGCCCGCCAAAAGGGAGTCAATCGGACGACGAATGTCCAGCATGATGAACAAGGACGCCAGATCATTCAGCGTCAGCAAGTGCGTAAACAAAGCCGCGCTCAACGCAAAAAGAAGTGAGAATTGTATCTGTGGCTATGCCATCGATGAGGAGAATGAGCTATGGAAAATCACGAGAATGACCTCGATGCGGCTCGAAATGTCGAGCCTGAACAGGCAGTAGATCTTCTCGATCAGGAAGGTGATATTGCCGCCGACTATCTCGAAGAGTTACTTGAGATTGCCGATATGGACGGAGATCTCGACATCTTCACTGAGTGTGACAGAGCGCACGTTTCCATCCTGACCGATAGTGAGATTTTGGTGGGTAAAGATGGAGAAGTTCTCGATTCTCTCCAAGATTTAGCTCGTCTAGCTGTTCTATCCCAGATGGGACGTCGAAGCCGTTTGATGTTGGATATTGCAGGATATCGCGAGAAGAGGCGTAGCGAGTTACAGGCTTTGGCTACGGAAGCGATTATCGATGTCAAAGCTACTGGGGAGGCAGCTCACCTGGCACCGATGAATCCTTTTGAACGTAAGATCGTCCACGATGCGGTGGCTGCTGCAGGCCTGATCTCTGAATCCGAAGGGGAAGGCTCGAGCCGTCACGTGGTGATCTCAATCGCTGAGTGATATGGAGATCGTAGACGAGGCGAGAGAGATCTTTGGCGATCGTCTCGATAAGGCTGAACGCTATGCCGATCTGTTAAGAACCTGGGGGATTGAGCGCGGTCTTATCGGTCCTAAAGAAGGGGAGAGGATATGGCAGCGCCATATTCTCAATTGTGCTGCAGTTATCCCATATATCCCCCCTGGTTCTCATGTCGCCGATATCGGTTCGGGAGCTGGTCTTCCAGGGATCGTCATCGCTTTGGCGCGTCCAGATCTTCACATCACCTTGGTCGAGACGATGTTGAGAAGAACTCGTTTTCTTCATGAGATTATCCAGGAATTAGATCTAGATGATCAGGTGAGCGTTATCCGTTCTAGGGCAGAGGAATGCTCTCAACATTTTGATGTGGTGACAGCTCGGGCAGTCGCCTCTTTAGATAAATTGTTGCGTTGGACTCATCATCTCTTTCTCCCCGAGGGATCTATGATTGTTCTAAAAGGGATCAGTGCGCCTGACGAAGTGGATCTAGCTTCCTCTCTATTGAAGAAATATCGTCTTGTGGCTGATCTTCACCCTGTGGGATGCGAGGAGAACCCCACAAGTTTTATCGTAGAGATCGCAGAGAGTAGAGAAAAAAGTCATCAATAAAGCTATTTATCGATAAATGGCTAAATCTATTAGTGGTTTTATTGTTGATAGAAAGGCGCGAGAGCGGTGTCTGATATGAACGTTTCACGTGAAACGGAACTTTCCTTCCCTCGTCCACCTGCTCCACGCTCTATTGTGGTGGCAAATCAAAAAGGAGGAGTGGGGAAAACGACAACCTCGGTTAATCTCGCCTCTGCTCTCGCGCGCGGAGGTCTTAAAACCTTAGTGGTGGACGTTGACCCCCAGGGAAATGCCAGCACTGCTTTAGGAATTGAGCATCGTAGTGGGACGGCGGGAACCTATGAGGCTTTATTGCATCAAACTCCCTTAGAAGAACTCGTATGCACCTCTCCTGAGTCGGAAAATCTACAGGTTATTCCCGCCACACTTGATTTAGCTGCGGCTGAGATTGAGTTGGTTCCTCTTGTTGCTCGTGAACAGCGAATGAAGAAGGCTCTACACAGTTATTTACAGAATCATGATGTGGATTATGTGATTTTTGATTGTCCTCCTTCTTTAGGGTTGCTGACGATCAATGCTCTCGTAGCGGCAAATGAGATTTTGATCCCCATTCAGTCGGAATACTATGCTTTGGAAGGCGTCTCCCAGCTCATGAGAACTATTCACTTGGTGACCAGTGAGCTCAACCCTGATCTAGAGCTAAGCACTGTCCTTATCACCATGTATGACGCCCGCACTAAGTTATCAGCACAAGTCGCTGAGGAAGTTCGTTCACATTTCCAAAATCAGACTCTTCTTACCCTTATCCCTCGTTCTGTACGTTTGAGTGAAGCTCCAAGTTATGGTTGTACTATCCATGAATACGATCCAGCGTCTGTGGGAGCTAAAGCTTATCGGAAAGCTGCCTCTGAAATCGCTGAACGTGGAGCGAAGATGAAAGCGAGAGCTGCTCGCGCTCTATAGTGCCTCTAATGAAAAGTGGGATGTTTCACGTGAAACATCCCACTTTTCATATCTATGGAGGTTCGTAGTTCACAGTGATGAGGTATCCTACAACGGGTAGGGGAAGAAAAGAGGAAATATGGCAGTCAAGAAATCGGGTGGTCTAGGACGAGGTCTTAGCGCTCTCTTTGTAGATACCTCATCTAGTGAGGAAGAGAGTGATCATCGTGAGAAGAATGAGCTTAAGAAAGAAAAAGAGGAGCCGCGGCTGTCCGATGGATCCTATCTTAAAGAGATAGACGTCGAATCGATCTCGCCTAATCCTCAACAACCACGTCAGGTTTTCGATGAAGATGAGCTGGATGAATTGGCCTCCTCTATCAAGGAATGCGGCCTCTTACAGCCTATCGTTGTAACGGTTGATCCCGATGAAGAGGATCGCTATATCCTCGTTATGGGGGAGAGACGGTGGAGAGCTCATCAACAAGCTGGATTGAAGACGATCACAGCTATCGTGCGAGCTACCGAGGATCAAGATTTACTTAGAGATGCTCTCTTGGAGAATCTGCATCGAGTTCAATTGAATCCTCTTGAAGAGGCGGCTGCCTATCAACAGCTTCTCGAAGAGTTCTCCTGCACTCAAGAAGAATTAAGTACAAGAATCAAGCGTTCACGTCCACATATTTCAAATACTCTACGTCTTTTACAACTACCTCCCTCTGTCCAGAGACGGGTTGCAGCAGGTATCCTTTCTGCTGGACATGCGCGAGCTATTCTCACCTTGCCTGATGGATTGGCGATGGAGGAGTTAGCTCAGCGTATTGTTTCCGAGGGAATGTCGGTGAGAGCTAGTGAGGAAGCAGCTCTCATGATAAAACGAGAATCTCCTGTAAAGGATCGCAAGAAGCGCCGTCCACACCAGCTTCCTTCGTCCGCTCAAAACTATGCACTTCAGCTATCAGATCGTTTGGATACCAGAGTCCAAGTGACAATGGGAGCACGTCGCGGACGTCTTGCTATCGATTTTGCTGACTTAGAAGATCTTGAGAGGATCATGGCTTTGCTTGGACAGTCATGAATCACAACTGATTTGGGGGTGAGGATATCTCACCCCCTCTTTTTATCTCAGAAAGGGAGAAAAGATGGGTTTAAGAGGGCTTAGAGGACAAATCTCGAGGAGGAGAGATTGAAAGATCTCCCAGAAAAAGCATTGAGAGAGAAAATAGGAGCCAATTTCCCTATGGCTAGGGAAAATAGAGATTATTGTCTGTGCAGATATGTTCATAAAGTGAACATTCTAATTCCAGAAAGAGGTCTTTCAGCGATAAAGCAATATATTTATTTATCGATAAATATATAAAGAGATGAATCTATAAGGAGTTATAAGAAAAGGGGAGGTGTGAAGCCTCCCCTTTTCTCATCGATAGGATCTCAGATGAACTGCTCAATCATCTTGATGAGTTTGGCTTTCGTCTGTCCTCCTTGGACATTCGCCACCATATCTCCGTTAAGGAAGATCTGAATGGTCGGAAGCATCATGATCCCCTGACGAGCCGCAATCTGAGGATTAGCATTGGTATCGACTTTCGCGAAGATCATGCGATCGCCATAGCTATTCGACAGCTCGTCGATGATGGGGGAGAGCTGACGGCAAGGGCCACACCAATCAGCCCAATAGTCCACGAGGACAGGTTTCGTTGCCGACAGAACTTTCTCTCCAAATTCGCCGTCGTTGACGGTGATAGTAGCCATCTCAATCCTCCCTAGTTTGAACGTAGACAGTCTAGAACCGAGGAAAAGAAAAAGGAACTCAGTTTTAACTATCGAGAGAGATGAGATAGCGCTCTGCATCGAGAGCGGCGCGACAGCCTGAACCGGCGGCGGTGATCGCCTGACGATATGAGTGATCGATCAGATCACCCGCAGCAAAGACACCCTCCACGCTCGTGGCAGAGGATGGTTCTTTGACAAGGACATAGCCAGCTTCATCGCATTCCACTTGATCGCGCACCAATTCAGATCGAGGGATATGACCGATAGCCTCAAAGAGACCTTGGACCGGAATCGTCCGTGTGGAACCGTCCACCGTGGAACGCAGTGTGAGCTCAGAAAGGGTAGGTTCTCCGCCCATCGAAACGATCTCACTATTCCACGCCATTTCAATCTTTGGATTGGCGAGAACCCTATCTGCCATCACCTTGGAGGCTCTCAGAGCATCACGGCGATGAATGAGGGTGACTTTGGAGGCGAAACGGGTGAGGAAAGTAGCTTCTTCTGCCGCAGAATCTCCGCCGCCTACGACGGCAATCTCCTTATCACGGTAGAAGAAACCATCGCAGGTGGCGCACCAACTTACGCCCTTACCGGAATAGCGTTCTTCGTCCGCAATTCCCAATTTACGATAGCCAGATCCCATTGCCAGGATGATCGAACGCGAGCGGTAGATACGCCCTTCAGAATCGCGCACCTCTTTGAGCGAACGGCTGAGATCGATGTTGGTGGCATCGTCTGCGAGCAATGTGGCTCCAAATTTTTCAGCTTGGAGGCGCATCTTCGCCATGAGATCAGGGCCTTGAACTCCCTCGTCAAATCCAGGGAAATTCTCCACCTCTGTCGTAGTCATCAGAGCCCCGCCAGCCGATATCGATCCTTCAAAAACGAGAGGTTTGAGATTGGCTCGAGCGGTATAGATAGCGGCTGTATATCCCGCTGGGCCGGATCCTACGATGATGACGTCATAGATATCGTCTGACGTTGTCTGTTCGCCGCGTGGAGCGCAGGAGACAGAGATCTGATTGCTCAGAGGCGAAGCGAAGGGGTTGGTCATCTTCTGCCTTTCGGTTATGAGTGTCTATAGACAGTCTAGAAGGAAGGAATAAACAGGGATAGATCACCTCTGGACTAATTGAATACGGATAGAAGGAATGATGCGGTGAATATCAATGCAATGGATATTCACCGGTAGCGTGCTGTTTTATCCTCGCCATAGGTACTAATGAAAGTTAAAGTGTCGCATGTCGCCTAATCAGCGGTTGATATAGATCTCGGCAATCCCGCCACGATATTGTCCTTCGCTTACCGAGGGAAGATCGACAAGATAGACCATGATCCAACGCGTCTGTTCTGGAGCGTCGAATTGGAAGGACACTTCGAGCCCGCTCGATTCATCTGCGGTGATTGTCCGCCACTGATCGACAGAATCCATAGGAGGATATTCCGCGGATGGATCGGCTTCATGAGGAACCATCACTTGAATACCATTGGGCTGATTGTCCATCAGAAGGGATAGAGATGAAACGGTCTTGATATCCGATAGATCGATTACGATGCCAGCTCCTGGCTTGATCCCTCCGAAATGGGAATCTCCCTCATAGGTCAGCGTCCGCCATGCTGTCGAAATATCACCATCGGTTGCGTAATGAGCGCTCGCCGCATTCTCATTACCTTCACCGCCATCTGCACGAGGATCGAAAACGTACGTGGAGGAAATATCGTCTTGAACAGCTAGAGAGGGCGCCTCAATCTCGCCATTTGTATCGATAGAAGGTTGATCGTCAGGAACACCGAGATGTAGACGCCACGCCAGGAGGGAACTCAAAACGATAATGGCGATCAGCGCCGTGACAAAGATCGTAGAATTCATCTTTCGTGCACCTGATCTGGAGGAAGACTGAGAGGCCGTATCCACCTTATCTATGCGTTCATCACTCTCATCTAGATGGACGAGTTCAGTCTCATCACTTAATGAATTTCCTTCAGCAAGAGCTGCTGTCATCTCGGAATCGCAGACGATAATCGTCTCGTCAGCATCGGTGAGTTCCGATAGATTGACCGGAATCATCTGAGTGGGATCTGTCTGCCAATCCTCTAGTGAGTTAGATTCATCAGCTTCTTCGATGGTTCGCGTTGGCTCTCGATCAGAGCTCTTCCCCTCGCGTAAACGAATGATAAGTCTTTCCAAAGACTCCTCAGCAGCACAGCGATGAGCGATACCAGCGAATGTTTGATGAGCTTCACTCAACGAATGGAAAACAGGACCAGGGGTGTGATTGTGAACCCGCAGCAAAGCCATGATCGCACTTGATAATGGTAAATCGATACGGCTGTTGAGATGGTGAGGGGCAAGCCAGATACTCTCCCCACCGGACTGAGCGAAAGGAGCTGGAATACATCCCATCTCATGACGTTGTTGTTCGGTCAAGGGGATAGGCCACCGTTTCGTTGCCGCCAGATAGAGAAGGCGTCCACAATCGAAAAGGTCACGCTGTTGATCGTCTGCCTTCGTCATCGATTGATCGGCAGGATCAGGACGCAAAGCTGCCGCGATCATCGCATCGGCAATTTTGATATGTCCATTATTGGTGATGGTGACACAATGCGGACGTAAACGCCGATGAAAAAGCCCACGATCATGTAAGTGGGTGAGAGCATCGGTTAACTCTGAAGCGATGAAACCGATCTGAACAGCCGATAGTTGTTCCGATCCGATAATGGTCAATAAGGACTCCCCGATCGGCAATTCGGTGACCACATATGTCCACGGCTCTTGCGATTCGCTATGGACGGCATCGAGCAGACGGCACAGGCGAGCCTCTTTCACCGCAGCTGTCTGTCGGGCAGCATCGATCAGCCATCCCGCGCGTGAATCGGAATCAGCGAGCAGGTGGACGATGACTGGACGCGACAAAGCCAAATCGGTAGAACGCCACACCATCGATTCTTGGGTGTAAGAGATCAATACGTCGAGACGATAGCGTCCACTCAACACCAGTCCGGGGGAGATCTCGTCAAGGCGAGAATTCATCGCTTCCATGCCTACTCACTTTCCTGGTGAAGATGAGGGGTAGTAGCAGCCTCTTTCGCAGCCGCCGCCGAGGCGCGTTGACGGTCTAAACGGACACGGCGGATACGCAAAGCACTCGCAACCACAAGAACGACAGACGATGCCACAATGATGATCCACGCCACCTTTCCGACATCGGTAGCTGTAATTGTAAAAGCGGCAGGAGCTGATATCACATCGCCTTCAACGGAAACGACGAAAGCTTCAATTCCAACCTTGCCATTGCCACGTGTCGTTGGACGGACACGCACGGTTGAGGATTCATGGGGAGCGATCGTCAACAGATCGGAATCTGCCACCGTGATGCGCAGATCATTATCTGAATGGAAATGAACCTTTAGACGAAGAGCGCGATCGGAATTATTGACCACCGTCACAGGTAAAAGATTGTCCTGCGCAGAGGTTGTCACCCAATTGCTGACGCGTACAGTGACATCACCTGTAAAGGTTTTGCGAGCGGCAGCCAAAGCGCTGTCAAGCCATGCCACAGCTTGATCGTCAGAGGTGAAAGCCACATTCCACCCAGCAGCGATGGAACGATATAACTCCTCATCAACCTCATGAGGCTTGTCTAAAATGGCTTGCCAGCGGTGAGCGAGATCGATCGCCTCATCACTGTGAGCGCGCATGGAGACCTGCTCTAAATCGCCGAAAGCCATCGGAGCATCAGCGGTGAAGTCTTCAAGCATCTTCTCGACCGTGGAGGGATGCTGCCAGGATTGGACAGAAGGCAAGAGATCGAGATCATGAACTGAATCGATCACTGTGATACGCGGCTGATGATCGTGCAGATAGATGAATTGTTCAGCGGTAATCGTGGAGGTAATTCTGCGATCGTTATCGGAAAATTGCTTAGATTTTTCTAAAAGATCGCTGACTGGAAGATAGCGTGTGGAACGATCCGTTGCAGCATGATCGATTCCCACTGTTGCAACCCATGCCGGAGAGAGAGAATCGAGCAAAGCTCCCATCGAGGCGTCGAGAGGAGCGCGATCGTTGACGATAGCGAAAGGTAACGATGATAGGGGATGGGCAGGGGAGAGATGAGCAGCTGCCCGTACCATACGGTCGCGATCATTCCCGTCCAGGTGGGCGATATCCAAAGCTCCATAAAGAGTGCGACTCACCCGTTTCTGGTCGATCAACTGTTGTACATCGCCCAGCCAGCGCTGAGCGGCAGCACGGATACGATAACGACCAGGTGAGGTAGACGATCCGTCACTGACGAGGTAATCACCATTGGCTAAAGCCGTCACATCGTCGAAAAGCATGGGGTCGATCACCACGCTAACCTGAGAGGACAGAGCGTAATCGAGTAATGAGCGCAAAGATGTTTGTAAATCTGCCGCCAAAGAATCATCGGTAAAGACAGCATCTTCACCCGTATCCAGCATTATGCGAGTGGGTCGGTGAGTGAGCAGAAGGACAGATGTCCACGGCAGAGATTGGTCTGAAGCGTAGGTGACGAAACTGCGTGCTCTGGCCACGATATCGTCCCCCTGATCGCTATATGCGTGGACGTTCACACCCACCTGATAGACGGCATTGGGGATGGAAAGATAAAGCAATTCGTCCTTTAAACCGCTTAAAGAGGCGCTGACCGAGAAGGGGTGGGATTGTCCAGGGGCAAGATCCGTATCGACATATTCACTCGCCGAATCGGAATACATGACAGCTCCACCGAGCGGATCGTTGTGGATCGCGTCTTTGAAAAGTTTGACAGAATCCAAAGGGGTGGCATCACGCCATAGACACACGGTGATATCGCTGAGAACGTGATCGGAATGATTGGTGATCGTGCCAGTGATCTTCAAGTCGCCGCTATCACCAATCGAGATGGGATCGATGGGGTTCACGATGATCTCGAGAGGAGAATCTTGAGCATGGGCATGTGTAGCCATCGGGAATATCATGGTAGAAAGCGCGCATAGCACAGCGCATAGCACACCAAGCCATGCTTTACATCTCACCGCTCTAGCGCCTTTCACCATATATCTTTAGTTCATACCGTAGACGATCAATGATTCGCTCGGGGATTGCCTAAGGTCTTTAAATCCATAATCGCAAAGGACAGACTCATCAGCAGAATGATGCAAATCGTCGCGAAGGAAACCAAGAAACCTGCCTCCCAACTATGGGCGACACCTGCAAAAAAGATAGCCGTCAACATGGCATTTCCCACAGCTGTTCCCATGCGCTCAGCTACCTGTTTAACTGCGCCAGCGGTTCCTCCCATCTGGGGTGGAATATCGGATTGACTCAATGTCTGATTCGCAGAGTTAACCATGCCGATAGCGAAGCCGTTAATCGCTAACGGTACGGCAAGCCACATTGGGTCGATGAGCTGATGTGGAGGAACGACTAATAACGACATGAGCATGGTTGAAAGGAGACCTGTCATATAAAGACAGACGCCTATAACGACCAATGTTCGTCCATTGTCGAGGACGCGACGTCCAGCAACGAGAGAGCCGAAAGCTCCAGCAATGGCATTGGGGACACCGATAATACCAACGACTAAGGGACTTACCCCGAGTCCGTTTTGAAGATAGAGAGCCAAAATGACAAAGACCGATGTCGCTCCCAAAAACAGAGTTCCTGAAACCAGCATGGCATTCGTAAAGGAGCGGTAACGGAAGAGATCGAGATCGACCATCGGCTCATGAGAGATCTTATAGTGACGTTCCCAGCGCACCCACAGATATCCGCAGATTGCGGCTCCGATCAAGAGCAGATAGAGGAGAGGATCTTTCAGCATGAAAGGAGCCATCGCCATAATCACCGTTAGCGCCAATAAGATCATGCCAACTGGATCGAAATCGATCCGTGAACGGGTTAAAGTTCCCGCTTTTCTATCGAGGCGACGTTGGCGTTCCGTGCCGAATGGAAGCCAGAAACACGCCAGAATCACAGCGGTAAGACCGATAGGCGCATTCCATAAGAAGGAAGCTCTCCATCCCAGATCAGGACCGAGGGTATTGATGAGGAAACCTGTCAGCATCGGAGCGACCGCTACTGAAACCGAAACGACTAAACCGAAATAGGAGAAGGCGATCGCTCTCTTGCGTCCAGAAAAATAGGTGAGAATAATCCCGTTGACCTGAGGTGAGGATGTGCCCGCTCCCACTCCTTGAAGTAGACGGAAGAAATTTAATGTCCAGGGATCATGAGACAGAGCGCATCCTAAAGAAGAGAGACTAAAAATGGACAGACCGATGACGAACATGCGTGAACGCCCAGTTATATCCCCGATACGTCCCATAGCGACCAGGGTCACTCCGAAGGTGAGGGCATAGCCAGAAAGCATCAGCTGAATATCGGAATCGCTTGCGCCGACCCCTTCACGGATAGCGGGTAAGGCGACATTGATTGACGAGATCGCCATGAGAGCAACCGCCAATTCAAAGAGCAGAACCCATAGAATACGACGACGTTTAAAGACGCGGTTAGTGCCGGGGACGACAATTGCGTCAGTGGGAATCGTCGTATCACTCATGAGTTGACCACCACTCCTGTAATTTCTCGATAGCTTTTTCTTCTCCAAGCGGTCCATGTGCCATGCGCAAATCCAATAGATACCGGTAGGCCTCACCGACCTCGCGTCCAGGGCCGATATGGAGAATCTGCATGATCTGATTACCGTCTAAATCGGGACGAATCGCATCCAATTCCTCTTGGGCTGCCAATTCGTCGATACGAAATTCCAATTCGTCATAGGCTCTGCGTAAACGCTCAGCTTTGCGCATATTGCGTGTGGTCACATCTGAACGGGTCAAGATATGCAGACGTTCAAGCTGGTCTCCAGCATCGCGGACATAGCGACGCACCGCCGAATCGGACCATCCCGAAGAAGCACCTCCAGATGAGCCCTCGGCATAGCCGTGGAAACGCAGATGCTGTTCGATGAGTTGGCAGACAGCTTTGGTGACATCTTTGGGATAGCGCAGGGCGTTGAGACGTTTACGAGCCATCTTCGCCCCTACCACATCGTGATGGTGGAAGGTCACCTTGCCATTTTCAAAACGTCGAGTCGCAGGTTTACCGATATCGTGCAATAAAGCTGCCAGACGGACGATCAGATCGGGTTGATGGTTCTCATTGGGTTTACCGTCCACGTAGTCACGGGATTTTTCCAAAGCGATAGCTTGGTCAAGAACCGTCAAAGAATGTTCATAGACGTCCTTATGGCGCATATGCTCATCGCGTTCAAGACGCATCTGAGGTAATTCCGGCAAGACGTGATCTGCCAAAGAGGAATCGACCAGGATATTGAGACCCCACCGCGGTTCGTCGGTAAGAAGAAGTTTATTTAACTCATCACGACAACGTTCAGCCGAGACGATGGAGATCCTCGACGCCATCTCACACATCGCTTGCATCGTTGCATCTTCTACAGTAAATCCCAGTTGGGAGGCGAAACGAGCCGCTCTCATCATGCGTAAGGGATCATCAGAAAAACTGATCTCGGGAGCCGAGGGAGTGCGCAGCAGATGGTCAGCAAGGTCGTCCATGCCTCCATAGGGATCGATGAAGGTCCATGAGTCCATATCTCCACCGCTGACGTCTAGAGCCATGGCGTTGACGGTGAAGTCGCGACGGATCAAATCGTCTTCAACCGTATCGCCGTAACGCACCTCGGGTTTACGCGAATCGGAATCGTAACTATCGGCTCGAAAAGTGGTGATTTCGATCAGCCACTCGCGGTCGTTAAGGGTTTTATTCGCCGAAATCGTGCCGTATTCCTTGCCGATTTCCCACAGATTATCGGCCCAAGGTTTCAATAGCTCTGCGGTGAGCTCTGGACGGGCAGAGGTGGTGAAATCCAAATCGTTGCCCAATTTCCCCAAGAGGGCGTCGCGCACCGATCCTCCGACGAGGTAGAGAGTGTGTCCGCAATCATGAAAACGCTTACCGAGCTGACAGATCACCTCAGCGGCGGGGAGGAGCGAGAGTAAAGCATCGCGATGGAAACGGTGGACGGATAACACAACTGACCATTCTAAGAGGTGAAAAGGGCTTGCCTAAGCTAGCACGCCCAAGCGGATAACGTCGAAAGGATAATCATCCCTCTTGGCGTGGGGAAAACTCAGCTAAGGTGACGGATTCTTTATTGAATGATGAAATCACTGCCGTTCTCAAGGCTCGTTCCAAATCCCCTTGCTGATTGCTGACGCATTTAGCGCTGATCGTATAGCGGGCTTCACGATGCTCGATAGAGGTCAATCCCAGTGCGGAAATATCCTCGATAAGGGTGGACGCCCAGGTCGGATCGCTATTGAACTGTTCGCATACTGTCGACAAGATAGCCAGGATTTTTTCAGGATCTTCACTCGCCATGACGGGAAAATGCAGATAGCTGCTCGACCAGCCTTGAGTTTGGTTGCCCAGACGGGTGATTTCGCCATTGCGCAGATACCAGATTTGTCCGTTGGAATCTTGAATCTGACTACATCGCAGACCGATGCTGATGACCCGTCCACTCACCGCATTGATCGTCACCCAATCGCCGACGCCGAGCTGGTCTTCCAAGATGAGAAAGATACCTGAGATGATGTCTTTGACCAGGCTTTGAGCGCCAAATCCTAAAGCGACCCCTCCAATACCTGCTGAAGCTAAGATCGGCGCAATATTGAGATTCATCGACTGCAAGATCATCAATAACGCGATGAGGAAGATCACCGCATTGACCACTGAACGCAGAAGGGATCCCAATGTACGGGTGCGGTTTGTCTGTCGGGCGGTGTCGATCCCCCCAGCTTTAGCTAAAGCGCTGACAGCTCTCTTTCCTAAAGACGATGTGCGCTCTTCGCTTCTCTTGGCTGCCTGTGCGATTGCCCGATCGATCAGATGGATGAGAATCCCTCGAATGACAAGGCTTATCGCTATGATCGCAACGATATCTATCACGGTGTTTGGCCAGGTGAAGCGCATCACTTTCCTCCTTTTTTCGATAGTCCACCTTGTCAACTATGGAGGGTTAAGACAAGACGGTGTGGATAATCCGCGAGATCGTCTCTTTAGATGTTGAATCGTATTCAAAGACACCGATCGCATAGCGGTCATTAAAACCGACGACCAGCCCATGCGTCTTAGGTGGATTCTCGGATCCAAATTCGGCAGATCCAGTCTTACCTGCCTGCAAAATATCCCCTACATAGCGAGCGCTTCCATCTCCGCTGACGACCTCATGCATCATGGAGCGCAAAATTTCAGCTTCCTGTTCTGTGAGGGCAGGGGCTTGGGAGGAGGGTTGATGTCCTTCGATGAGCCACGGAAGGACGGTATGCCCAGCAGAAACCGAAGTGGCTACCGAGGTCATAGCCAAAATCGATGCGGTGACCTGGCCTTGTCCGATGGAGTCGGCGGCTCTCATCACCTCGTCATCGCTGGGCGGAACTTTGCCCAGGAAAGCATCGAAACCGATATCGTAATCAACACCCAGGCCTAAAGAAGACGCCGCTTCGGGTAGAGCGGAAGGCGACATGGGGGAGATCTCATTCATAAAAGCGGTATTGCACGATTGAGCTAAGGCTTCTCCCATGCGGATCTGGCCTATGTGGTGTGCGGGATACCCACGGTAATTGGTAAATACTCGACCTCCGATATTCGTCTTTGCATTGCAGGCGACTAAGGAATCGGCATTTTTCCCCTGACGGATCGCAGCTAAAGACGAAGCGATCTTCATCGTCGATCCTGGAGGATAAGTCCCTGTCGCAGCCAGATTTTGCCCCTTGGCCTGGGGTGAATTGCCCAAGGCTCTTACCGCTCCCGTCTTGGCGTCAAGGACGGCGACGAGATAGAGATTATCGTTGAGAGGAGCTAAGACATCGTCCACTTTTTGTTGAATATCGATATCCAATGTGGTCTGAAGAGGATCTCCGTCCTGGGGGGCAGAGGAGAATAGATCGAAAGGAGGGTCGATAGTTTCAGCTTCGCCATCGACAGGTGATGAGCTTGCTGGGAGAGAAGCGATTTGCTCATCGCTGCGGGCGATGATCGAGATACGATGTCCTTCGCGACCTCTTAACTGTTCGTCATATCGCGCCTGAAGACCGCTGAGGCCGACGATATCTCCCACGTGTAAACGTCCATTGGATTTTTCGATCTGTTCAGCATTGACCTCTCCCGATGTTCCCAGGAGAGGACGGGCGAATTCTTTCGAGATAGCAAGCGGACGGGTGGTCTCTAAGGCTTGAATCCCCGGAATTTTCTGGGCATCTTCGGGTACTTCCCCTTGTCTTAAGACGATCGCTTCAACGAAAGCGAGGGGACCTGATGCTTTGACTTGGGAAACGTAGGCATCGGCATCGATATTCAGCAAGGCTGCGAGGGATCTCGCTGAGGATTCTTGAGTAGTTTCGTCTACCAATGTCTTATCGAGTCCAATTCGATAAACGGTTCTATTCTCGACGAGCGCCCGTCCGTCATGGGCAAGAATAGGAGCTCTTTTCGCCGGAAGTAGATCATGACTCAAGCGCGTCTTTGATGTTAACTGAGGATGAATTACTTGAGGTGACCATTGCATCGTCCATCCCCCATCACGATAGGAAATCGATACAGATGACGTGAATTTCCACTCTTGAGAGGGGAAGGGATAGACCTGGGCGAGATGGGCGGTGCCATTCTTTCCAGACGAGTCATAATCGACAGATTCAATGGTGATATTCGGACGTAAATCGTCCATTGCGCTCATGATCTGCCGATAATCAGCTTGAGCATAGGAGGAATCCGTCCATGGCAGCGAGGAGATATCTCCAGAGATTAAAGCTGAACAGAGAGCGGATAGCATTTCATCGGCGCCGCGAGGAGGGCGACGTCCAATCGCTGAGCAGCTCGTCATCAATAGACAGAAGGTGATGATGAGGGCGCCAAGACGTATGTGACGAATATCTCCCATGAACACAGGCTATCCCAATGATGGACAAGGAAGGATGAGGATGACAGGTGTCGTATCAATCCGTCCGTAGGGTCTTGATGGCGAATGAACTGAGGACGATACTGGAGTTCTACAGGCGATCTACGAAGGAGTGACGATGCCCTATATCCCTATCGATGAGATCCGCGACGGATTGTTCTATACCGATTCTGGCGGCCGAGGACGTCCGATCGTTTTAATCCACGGATGGCCACTCAGCCATGCATCATGGGATGCCATCTCTCATAGTCTTGTGGAGGCTGGTCACCGTGTCATCACCTATGATCGTCGCGGTTTTGGGCAATCTTTTAAGCCTGAGAACGGATACGATTACGACACTTTCGCTGCCGACCTCAATGCTGTGATGACCCATCTCAATCTGGTCGATGTGTGTCTTGTCGGATTTTCCATGGGTGGGGGTGAAGTCGCCCGATATATCGGACGTTATGGTACGGGACGGGTGACGGGAGCTGTCTTTATCGGAGCCATCACTCCATGCTTAGGTATCGAGCATCCCGATAATGCTGAAGGGGCGCTATCGACAGACGCTGTTTGTCAGATGCAAAAAGAATTTGCTGCAGATCGTGAGGGATTCCTTCAGCAGTTTTTAACGACCTTCTACTCCATCGACGATAGCGGTCAACAACGTCTTATGGTCGATCCCGAACAGATCGAAACGTCACTGAGATGGGCTGAACCAGCTCTATCGCGTGCTTTGAGTGAATCTATCGCCACCTGGGCTAGCGATTTCCGTTCCGATGTGGACAAAATCGCTATTCCTGTCCTCGTTATCCATGGACGGGCCGATCAAATCGTCCCCTTTGAGGCGAGCGGCGCTCGTATGGGGCGTATCCCGACAGCTTCGGTGGTGACGATTGAGGATGGTCCCCACGGGATCTTGTCCTCCCATGAGCAGGTCGTCACCACAGCATTGCTCGACTTCTTAAGTTGATGAAGAGGAGGGGATGAGATCCTCCCCTCCCCTTCATGCCACATAGTGATGTTCAGCGACGGCGACGACGAATCAAGGTGGCAAGAACCACCGGTGAGAGAATCACTGCGATCGGTGCAGAGCTACTCATTCCCGTCTTGGGTAGATCCAAGGCGCGTTTTGGAGCAGAGCTCTTTTCGGTAGTGTCATGCTCACCTAGCTGAGCGCGTGCTGGAATGTAGGTAGCAGAATCTTTCGAAGTGGTCTCACCTTTGGAATTGGACGGTTGACCTACCTTTCCAGCTTCTTGCCTATCGCTCTCAGCTCCTTCATTGATTCCAGCTTCAGACTCATTCACATTGCCATCAGATGAATTCTCATCGGCGGCAGGAGCTTTGTCCTCGCCATCGGTCTTGTCGCCATCTGGTTGGCTTCCATTGTGCCCGGTATTTTCAGGCTGAGAATTGTCACCAGGTTGAACAGGATCTGATGTGGGAGGTAGTTGTACATCCCCGTTGCCACCATCAAGGTTCGGAAGGCTAGCAGATGGATCGTTACCAGTCTCACCGCTCTTAGGATCTTCCTCACTCTTATCTGTTTCGCTTAGCTTAGATTCTTCCTCGGTGTCGGTCTTAGGTGAGCTGGGCTGGAGAGTGCCTTCGCTCTCCGAGTCGCTGTTATCGCCTTCGGGAGTGGGAGATCCTGATTCAGCTTCGCTCGTATTCGGATCTGTCGGTTCACCAGCAGCTCCCTCTCCTCCCTCGGTGGTGGAAGCAGTAGGCGATTCGCTATCCGGTTTAGATCCATCTGCGTCGGGAGATGCCTTGTCATCTCCTTCTCCAGGCTCAGATCCGTTCTCATCAGTCTCTCCGCTGACAGGAGGAATGGGTTGGGCTGACGGATCTTCTGGAGTGGAGCTATCTGTCGTAGGTGAAGGCTGCCTCACCTCGTGATCGCCATTACCCTCAAGGGTCTCATGTCCTCCAGGGCTAACCTCTGGTGATACAGGAGTGGATTCATCGCCGTTATCTGTAACAGGCTTTTCGCTTCCCCCATTTTCTGCCTCGGGATCCTTATCTTCTCCACTGGGTTCGCTTCCCTCACCAAGATCAGGCTTTGATACCTCACCATTTTCTTCCCCGCTGACAGGGCTATTCTCATCTACCTCAGTTTCCTCACCCGATTCAGGTTCTACGGGAGCTGGCTCAGCAGTAGGGGTGATCGCGTTCAACGCCTTTTTAGCTTCGGCTAATTCTTTAGGGATGGACTTTCTGGTGGAATCGATCAGCTCAGCATTGCGAGCATCGACAGCATTCAGAGAGGGAAGAGGGAGATCGTCCAATGCTTGAATGGCATCATCATAGACCTTCTTCATCTGAGTCAATTCGTCTTCGCTATAGCTTTTACCCGTAGATGAATCCCCAGCGAGGAGACGGTCATATTCTGCCTTCAGATCTTCCTTCGCAACCTCGCGTTCGTCCATCGCTAAATAGGTATAGGTATCGAAACGCAGAGGGGAGAAGATGGATTCCTGATTGGTGTAGATTCCGTGATTTTGACGGATCTGTTCAAGAAATTGATCGCGACGCTCATTCAATTTTGTCTGAACGCGTGGATCAGTTGTCCGTTCAGTGGCATGTTCGGTATAGCGGGTGACAAGCATGACCGCTTGTTCGGTAGCGTCGTTGTAGATATCGGCAAGTTTTTGTTCTATCTCTTGACCAATACGGCGAGCTTCATCGGCAGTCTTTGCCTCGTCGAGAGCAGAAGATGCTTCATTACACGCCGTCAACATGAGGGTGTAATAGCTTTGATCTTCAGCGTTCAATGTCAACGCGATGGAGCGGCGGATCGTTGAGATCGTCTCACGCGTCTCTTCCTTAGCCTTGTCAAGGGCGGAACCTTCATCCGGACTTGGTGAAGCGGCGAGAGGAGAATCGTCTGCGAAAGCGTGAGATATCTGGGTGGCAGCGACGGGAATATAGCCAAAGGCAGTGGCGGTCGCTACGAGGGCAATTGATTTTTTCACTGAGCTGGCGATGATTCTCTCCTTGAGACAGCACCGATAGACGGTAGATATGGATACTCAGCGATCAGGCTACCCAAGACTTTGCCTTTTCCAAGAGGGCGGACAGGCATCGAGAGAAAGTTCGTGAAAGATCTCTAAAAAGCTAGAAGGACTTCTGTGAAATATAGCTATCACGATCTTAAAGGGCGCGACGAGGTTTAATCACCTGCGTGGGTTCATCGTCGGCTGGATCGTCCCATAACGTCGCGTCAGCCAAAGTACCGCGACGCGGTAAAGGTCCGCATCCGCGCGAGACCAATTCATCGCCGTGATGGGAATTGAGATCGATTTCAACCGTATGGATTAAAGGACGGGAAACCCTTTCACGATAACCATAGGAAGGATCGTCGAGACGGTGATCTGCAATGTCGAGATCTCGAATCAAGATGACGATCGAAATCGCCACACCTATAAGGCCAGCTAGTCCTATGGCGATGATGAGAGGCTGGAAAGAGGCGCCGAATGCCGAATAGAGTCCGTATCCAGCGACCATCCCATAAAGACCAGGGATGACCACACTTGCATGGAGTATCGGTGAGATAGTGGCGTAGCGTCGTCCAGTGCCTTTGATAAGCGCCCAGATGAACCATGCGGCGGTCATGACCGCTACAGCGATTCCCGCTATGGTGATGAGCGATATCGTGCTTGTCCTGGCAAGCAGATAAGACGACGATGCTGCGATCACTATCGATGTGATCAAAGCGATGGCCACAAGGACGATACTGACCGTCATTGAAACGTGTGGCCTGCGATCCTCATCATGAGATGAGGATAAGACAGAATCGTAGATTGCGATCTGCTCCGCGGTAATGCAGATCGCTGAATCCTCAGATGAGGAGAGGCTGCGATCCTTGCTATCCCCCTCGTCGGACTTGACAAGGCGAGGATCGCTCCTGTCAGGGAGCTTGTCGAGATCGTCGCTCTTATCGCCTGTCATCACATTCTCCTCGAATCGATTAACTTATCGCCCTGCGTTTCTGCATAGCAGCCCACTCGTCGCGCAGACCGACTGTGCGATGGAAATGCATCAATTCGCTTGGGTCGGCGCAGAAATAGCCTAGACGCTCGAATTGGACGACCTCGCCAGCTTTCGTCTCTTTCAAAGCGGCTTCCACCTGGCATCCAGTCAAGATCTCACGTGAATTGCGATTTAAATCGTCAAGAGGCTCGCCGGTGGATTCTCCTGGTACCGGAGCAGAAAAGAGACGGTCATATAAAGCCACGGAGGCTTCAATTGCGTGGGGAGCGGAAACCCAATGCATCGTGGATTTTACCTTGCGTCCATCGGGAGCTGAACCACCGCGCGTCTGCGGATCGTAGGTGGCGAGAACCTCGACAATTTCGCCATGTTCATCCTTGATAACATCGGTTGCCGTCACAAAATAGGCGCCTCGTAGACGCACTTCACGCCCCAAGGACAAGCGATAGAACTTTGGTGGAGGAACCTCGCTGAAATCGTCCCTTTCGATATAGAGCTCGCCACTGAAAGCGACGGTGCGCATTCCGTCATCTGGATTTTCGGGATTGTTTGCGATCTCGAAATAGTCCACCTGACCTACCGGCCAGTTAGTGATGGTCAATTTAAGCGGACGCAACACAGCCATGCGGCGCAGTGCGGTTTTATTCAAATCGCGACGTACATAGGCTTCTAATTCCTCGATAGCTTGACGGGCATTCGTCTTAGAAACTCCGATATCGCGGCAGAAAGAGCGGATGGCACTCGGTGGATATCCGCGGCGGCGTAGACCTGCCAACGTAGGCATACGAGGATCGGACCAGCCATCGACAATGCCGTCTGCGATGAGTGAAGCTAGACGGCGCTTCGAGGTGACGGTATGGGTTAATTCCAGACGGGCAAATTCGATCTGCTTGGGCTTTTCATAAGGAAGATCGAGGTGGGAAAGACACCAATCGTAAAGAGGCCGGTGGCTGACGAATTCCAAAGTACAAATCGAATGGGTCACGCCTTCGATCGCATCGGATTGTCCATGAGCCCAGTCATAGGTGGGGTAGATCGGCCAGGAAGAACCTGTCCGGTGATGATCTACTTTGCGGATACGGTATAAGACGGGGT
>JAEZYG010000069.1 GCA_023419175.1 Actinomycetes bacterium | reverse complement strand
AGCCAGCGGAGTTCACCAAGAGATCTTTAAAGCTTTGGTGGGCAAGAAAATGGGATCCCGTGAACTTGTCGTTGTGCCCGGCAACAAGGCATATCCACAGGGAGGTCGTCGTCCTTCCATCGCGCCGAATACCGCCGCTGCCTGTGTGGTAGACATGCTATTTGTCGCCAATCCAGATAAATAACGATTTGTCTACGGCGTCCGCAATTGCGGGCGCCATATTTTTTCGTCGATAACCCACGGTTGCCAGATCTGTTCGGAGTCATACCACGGATAGGAGCGGATCTTTTCCCATAACTCATCAAGACTATCGGCTTCAGGAAGTCCAGCTGATGAGGCGAGTAAAGCGATCATCTCACCAGATCGCATCCCTTGTTTGCGTAGGGAAGCTACGGTCAAGGCATGATCTCTTTTCGCCAGACGAATCCCTTGTGAGTTATAAACTAAAGAGACATGCACATAGTCGGGGACGTGGAAGCCCAATTGGGTGGCAAGCCAAGCTTGACGAGGGGAACTGGAGAGAAGATCGTCCCCGCGACAGACCTGCTGAACGCCGCAGAGACCGTCGTCCACAGTAGAAGCAAGGTGATAAGACGGAATGCCGTCTTGGCGGAAAAGGACAAAATCGTCTACGACACCTCTATAGGATCCAGCATGAAAATCCTGGATTATCACCTCAGCTTGATGTGCGCGCACACGAATGGAGGGACGACGGGTACGGCGTAGCTCAGCACGTTCTTTCTCACTGAGATGAGCGCAACGACCAGAATAGGGGCGCAAATCACCGTGAGGTGCTCCAGCAGCTTGAGCGATTTCTTTGCGTGTACAAAAACACTCGTAGGTTTCAAGCTGGCTGGCATAGGAGCGGTAGATATCGATGCGTTCAGATTGATACCAGATCGGTTCATTCCAACGCAGTCCCAACCAGGCTAAATCGTCTAGTTGACGTTGAGCGCAGGTGATCTGTCCAATCTGGGCAGCATGAACCCGCGCCTGATCGAGATCTTCTATACGAAGATAAAAATCCATGCCAGCCTGGCGAGCGAATAACCAGGCGAGAAGGGCTGTACGCAGATTTCCCAGATGAAGATCGCTCGTGGGGCTTGGGGCATACCGTCCAGATCCCATGGAAGTAGCCTAGTAGCTTCTTAAAAGAGGCATGTAGTCTTGGACATAGATGGACGGTGATCGCTAGTCTCGCTATGAGGCGTCATCGTCTTCGTGTGCACAGACTAAAGGAGAAACTCATGGGCACTCTCAGCTGGCCGGAACTGATCATCTTGCTGGTGGTTGTCGTACTGATTTTCGGCACGACCCGTCTGGCAGGTTTGGGAAAGGCTTCCGGACGCGCGATTCGCGAGTTCAAAGAGGAAACTAAAGCGATGAGGGAACAGAATGCGACTCCCGCCACCTCTGCTGCCCCCACCAATCCGGCTGTTGCTCCCACGCCGGCTCAACCACAACCGAGCGACTACGTCCAGCCTGTCGCTGAGCAACCGCAGCCTGGTATGCCCGGACAGCCTCAACCTGGTCAGCCCATCTACGATGCTGAAGTTGTCGATCCGAACCGTCCTGCCACGAACTGATTGAACGGTAGTGAAATTTTTGGCATCTTCTCGTTTCGACTGGTTACGTCCTCCGAAACCAGACGAGAGCGGTTCGATGAGTATTTGGGATCATCTAAGAGAGATCCGCTATCGGCTCATCGTTTCGGTGTTGGCGATCCTGGTGTTCTTTGTGATCGCCTTCATCTTCTATGAGTACATTGTTGAGCTGATTCTCTATCCCTATACGAAGGCGGCAGCAGTCGTCCAGGCTCGTAATCCAGATGCTGATATTCAAGTGGTCAATGCTGGTGTGACAGCTCCGATGATCCTGGCATTGAAAGCTTCTGGTCTAGCTGCGATTATCGCGGCATGTCCGGTGTGGATCTATCAATTATGGGCCTTCGTCGTCCCCGGATTGTTGAAGAAAGAAAAGCGTATCGCCCAATATTTCTTGCTATCAGCTATCCCTCTTTTCCTTATCGGCATTTGTGTAGGCTATATCGTCTTGCCTAAAGCCTTTGAATTCCTGCTGGGGTTTACCGTCTCTAACGCTGGTGTGGCGAACCTGCAAGATCTCAACGATTTTCTCTCTCTTGAGATGAGGATGCTTCTAGTCTTTGGGTTGAGCTTCCTCTTGCCTGTCCTATTGGTCATGTTGAATCTGCTTGGGATTCTCAAAGCCCACGCTTTGGCGAAAGGACGCCCCTTTTCTCTTTTCGGGTGTTTTGTCTTTGCCGCTGTGGCGACACCGTCTGGAGATCCTTTCTCAATGTTGGCCTTGGCGATGCCGATGGCGATCATGTATGTCATCAGTGAGATTATCTGCAGGCGGCATGAAAAATCGGTTTTGAAAAAACGTATCCGTGCCGGTGAGATCACACCGGAAGAAGCAGAGGAGATATGGCGCGGTGAACTCGTCTTGTGAGGGCAATGTGACCAGTCCAGATCCGTCAGATTTCACTTTCGATATCACCTCTCATCTCGATAGTCGCCATGGGCGTACAGGAGTCATTCACACACCTCATGGGGATATCGAAACACCAGCGTTCATCGTCGTAGGAACGAAAGCCAATGTGAAAGCGGTTCTACCCGAACAGATTGAACAAGCTGGCGGACAGGCCGTCTTGGGAAATGCTTTTCACCTTTACTTGCAACCAGGCCCCGATCTTGTCGATGCCGCTGGAGGGATCGGTGCTTTCATGAATTGGTCAGGGCCGACGTTTACCGATTCTGGCGGTTTCCAGGTGATGAGTCTAGGAGCCGGTTTTAAAAAAGTTCTCGCCATGGATGTGACAGGTTTACAAAACGATGATGTAATCGCAGAAGGTAAAACTCGCCAAGCTCATGTCGATGAAGATGGGGTATGGTTTACCAGCCCAATTAACGGGTCAAAACACCGTTTTACTCCAGAAGTGAGTATGCAAGTTCAGCATCGTCTAGGGGCCGATATCATCTTCGCTTTCGATGAGCTGACCACCTTGCTCAACACTCGTCGTTATCAAGAATCCAGCGTCGAACGCACACAGCGCTGGGCGCAACGCTGTCTCGATGAGCATCGACGTCTCACCTTGGAAAGAAAGCATCGCCCCTACCAGGCTCTTTTCGGGGTTGTTCAAGGTGCTCAATATGAAGATTTGCGCCGTCAGGCAGCGCGTGGTTTGGTAGCTACCGAATCGGATGGGTGGCATTTTGACGGCTATGGAATCGGTGGAGCGATCGAGAAAGAAAAGCTTGGACAGATCGTTTCGTGGTGTAGCGATGAATTACCTGTCGATCGTCCACGTCATCTCTTGGGGATCAGTGAGCCAGATGACCTTTTCGCAGGTATTGAAGCTGGGGCAGATACTTTTGATTGCGTCAATCCCAGCCGTGTGGCACGTAATGCCGCTATCTATACAGCTGATGGACGCTATAACGTCACCACAGCGGCAAATCGGTGGGATTTTTCTCCTTTAGAAGAAGGCTGTGACTGCTATACCTGCACGCACTATACGCGCGCTTATTTGCATCATCTGTTCAAAGCCAAAGAGATTTTATCCGCCACCTTGGCAACGATCCATAACGAACGGTGGACGATTCGTCTGGTCGATACGATCCGTCAAGCGATGAAAGACGGAGATTTCGATGCCTGTCGTACTGAGACTTTGGGGCGTTTCTACGCCCGTAAAGGCTTGCCTCAGGCTCAGCCACAAAAACGTCCTCGGGGAAAGAATGAGGCGAAGCTCAGACGCAATGCTGAGCAGAAAGCTGAACATCATCGCGAACAATGAGGTGACGAATTTGGTGAACTGCTCTCCTGATCGATGTCAACGTGGCAGACTTTTGATATGGGAGAACACTATATGCCAGATGGATCGGAACAACTCGATCAGATGAGTCCTTCCGACACCCTGATCGACCGCGGAGTAGCAGACCCGCTAGACGAGGGATATATCGCCCCCGATCACTGGTCGCCTGCCCAAGGCTACGGCAATACCGCCGCCGAGATGCGTCAAGGTGAAAGCCTCGATCAGCGTCTTGCTCAAGAGGAATCAGAGAATAAGGACACCTTGGAAGGAGCATGGAATCCGCTGAAAGAACGCCGTCAAGTCGGTTCTCAGCGAGCTGGACGTTTAAGCGGACGTCCCGGGGAACAAGGTCAAGCGACAGCTGATGATGTCGGTATCGATGGAGGAGCTGCCAGCGCTGAAGAGGCGGCGATGCACATCATCAATGAGGATGATTTGGCATCGGATGATGACGATAGATGAAGTTTCTCAAAGAGCGCTAAAATGAGCGTATCAACCTAGAGGAAGGTTCATTCTGAATACCGTCGATAACGACTCTGATAGCAGTGAAAAAACAGTAACGGACTATCGCGAGATAGAGCTTCCTTCATCGATCGATCCTGTGCGTCTATGGGGGCCAGGCGATGTCCATCTGAGTATTCTTGAGAGTCATCTCAAAGCCGATCTTTTGGTGCGGGGGAATCGCGTCATTCTCACGGGAAGTCGTATAGATACCGATTTTGCAGCTCGGGTTATCGGCGAGCTGATCACGATCGTACGAACTGGACAAGGACTTGATGAGGAAAGCGTTAAACGAGTTGTCGCTATGACAGCTGATGATCAAATGCCTGCCTCCGATGTGCTGACCCATAATATTTTGTCCAGACGAGGTAAGACGATCCGTCCGCAGACTCTCAACCAGAAATACTATGTGGATTCAATCGATCAGCACACCATCACCTTCGGAATAGGTCCTGCTGGAACGGGAAAGACCTATCTGGCGATGGCCAAAGCAGTTCAAGCTCTCCAAGCTAAACAGGTCAGTCGTATCATCTTGACCAGACCAGCGATTGAAGCAGGGGAAAGGTTAGGTTTCCTTCCCGGCACATTAAATGACAAGATCGACCCCTATCTGCGTCCTCTCTACGATGCTTTACACGATATGGTCGATGCGGATTCAGTTCCCAAGTTGCTCACCAACGGCGTGATTGAAGTAGCACCTCTTGCCTATATGCGTGGACGCACACTCAATGACGCTTTCATCATTTTGGATGAGGCTCAAAATACCTCGCCTGAACAGATGAAAATGTTTCTTACCCGTCTTGGATTTGGATCCAAAATGGTCATCACTGGGGATATCACTCAAGTGGATCTCCCTGGGGGAGTGATGAGCGGATTGAAAGTTGTTCGAAATATTTTAAGTGACATTAACGATATTTCATTTATTCTTTTGAATAATCGCGATGTTGTTCGCCATTCTTTAGTGGGGGATATCGTCGCAGCCTATGACCGCTATGGCGATAGCGATCTCAGCGCTTCCACACGATCGCGAGGATATAGATGATCGACATTTCTAATGAATCTCACGATGTCGTAGATGAATTGGCTCTCGTCCAATTGGCACGATTCGCCCTCGAACAGTTGCGTATTCATCCCCAAGCGGACCTGTCTATCATCTTGGTAGATCCCACGGTCATGGCGGATTATCACATGCGCTTCATGGGTTTAGAAGGCCCTACGGATGTGATGAGTTTCCCCATGGATGAACTTCGTTCTGGCCAACCAGGAATGCCCATGCCACGAGGAATTCTTGGAGATATCGTCATCTGCCCTCAATTCACCTCTGCTCAAGCCCCTGAAAATGGACGTCAACCCGATGAAGAAATCGAATATCTATTGATTCACGGATTACTTCATCTGCTCGGTCACGACCATGCTGAGCCAGAAGAAAAAGAGGTGATGTTCTCCCTCAACGACCGCATTATTGCGGAGTGGAAACGTCAGAAAGCCAAACGATGAGCGTGCACAGTTGGATGATCCTCAGCGCTGCTTTGATCTGCGCAGTCCTTGCCGCCATCATGACAGCGGTAGAAACCGCGTGGGCTGCGATTAGCCCCATGAGAGCTGAACGGATGGTCGCAGATGGAATGCGCTCTGCCCAGCAGGTCAAAACGATCATCGATGACCCAGCTCCTACGATGACGGCATCGATGCTTTTCCGCGTGATCTGTGAGGTCTGCGCTACCGTCTTTGTCACCTTCATCTTGGTAGAACACGTCGATAGCTTCACCGTGCAATTATGCATAGCGATCCTCATCATGATCGCTGTCTCTTTCATCGCATGGGGGGTAGCGCCGAAGACCTTAGGCTATCAACATGCCGAATCTCTCGCTATCGCCTCGGCTCCTGTAGTGAGCATCATCTCCTTTCTTCTATGGCCGATCTCCCAATTGATGATCTGGTTGGGTAATCTGCTCACTCCTGGACAAGGTTTCACCGATGGGCCGTTTAGCTATGAGGCGGAAAAGATCGCCGAAGCCTCCGAAGGTGAACGCGAGATGATCAATTCCGTCTTTGAACTCGGAGAGACACTTGTCCGTCAGCTCATGGTTCCACGTACCGATGTCGTCTATATCGATCAGTCGAAAACACTGAGACAAGGGCTTTCCCTATGTTTACGCTCGGGGTTCAGCAGGATTCCTGTCGTCGATCAAAATATCGATAATGTCGTCGGTATCGTCTATCTGAAAGATCTCAGCCAGCGAGTCTATGACAATCCCGAAGCTGATCGTATCGAGACGATCGAATCGATTATGAGACCTGCCTCTTTTGTCCCCGATTCTAAAGCCGTGGACGATTTGATGAAGCAGATGCAAAAGACCCGTCACCATATGGTTATCATCATCGATGAATTCGGCGGCATGGCTGGAATTGCCACTATCGAAGACCTTGTCGAGGAGATCGTAGGTGAGATCACCGATGAATACGACTCCGATCCCGATATGGCTGAACAGATCGATGCAATGACCTGGCGTATCTCAGCGCGTATGTCCGTTGACGATATGGGAGATCTTTTCGGAGCTGAACTCGACGATGAAGATGTTGAAACCGTCGGAGGATTGCTGGCAAAACAGTTGAATATGGTGCCGATCAAAGGATCTCAGATCCTGTGGAATGGCTTGGAGATCACAGCGGAAAATTCCACCTCCCGGCGTCACCAGATCGATACCGTGATCGTTCGCAAAGTAGACGAGAGTATCGATAACCAAGGAGAAGACGATGAGTGAGACAGTTTTTCGTTCCGGATTCGCCTGCTTTGTCGGGCGACCCAATGCGGGAAAATCAACACTGACCAACGCCCTGGTAGGGCAAAAAGTGGCGATCACCTCATCGAAACCGCAGACCACTCGCCATGCGGTGCGCGGCATCATCAGTCGCCAGGACGCCCAGCTTGTCCTCATCGATACACCTGGTCTATCGCGTCCGCGTTCCTTGCTCCAAGAGCGTCTCAACGATTTGGTGTATGAAACATGGTCGCAAGTCGATGTGATAGCGGTAGCCTTTCCTGCTAACCAGACGATTGGACCAGGAGATGAATTTCTCGTCCGTCAGATTGCTGCCTTAGAAGAGCGTCCGATTTTGATCGCCCTTGCGACGAAATCAGATCTGGTCACTGCCGATAAAATGGCTCAGCATTTGATAAAGATCGATCAGCTCCAAGAAAAGTTGGGAATCGAGTGGAAAGAGATCGTCCCCTGCTCGCCTCTTTACGGTGACCAGGTAGATGAAGTGGCCGATGTCTTGGTCTCCCATCTGGAGCCAGGGCCTGCATGGTATCCCGATGGAGAATTGACCGATGAGCCCTCGGAGACCTTGGTAGCCGAGCTGATTCGAGAGGCTGCTTTGGAAGATGTCCGCGATGAATTGCCTCATTCCATCGCAGTGGAGATCGACGAGATGGGCTTGCGTCCTGGACGCCGCGAGGATCGTCCCCTTCTCGATATTTATGCCTCGATGATCGTTGAGAGGAATTCACAAAAAGGTATTGTCATCGGGCATAAAGGATCGAGGATTAAAGAGATTGGAAGCAATGCTCGCCAACAGATTCAAGCTCTCCTTGGAACTCCTGTCCACCTTGATCTGAAAGTGAAAGTTCTCAAAGAATGGCAACGAGATCCCAAATACCTTAACCGTCTAGGTTTTTAACAATGAGTTTTCAACGTGTCAGATCCTGATCGTCAACAAAGCGATAACCCATCCCTAATTCTGTGAGGAAATGGAGAGGACGGGCGGAATCGACTTCCAATTTTTGTCTAATCTGCGACATATATACGCGCAGATAGTTCGTCTCTTTGGCGTAATGGGGGCCCCAGATTTTGCTGAGAATCTCTGTATGAGAGACCAATGCTCCGCGATTGCGCACCAACAGCTCGACAATTTTCCACTCATTAGGAGTCAGATGGACATCATTACCATCGCGGGTGACCGTCTTATTGACCAGATCGATTACCACTGGAGGATTATCCATCGAGATGATCGGCTCGATTTCACGTGGGCTGGATCGTCGTAAAGCCGCCCGTAGACGAGCCAATAATTCACCTAGAGAGAATGGTTTGGTGACGAAATCGTCAGCTCCGCGATCTAGGGCTTCAATTTTCGATTCCGCTTCGTGGCGAGCTGAGACGACGATGATAGGGATATCGGACCATCCACGGATCCCGTCGATCACGTCGAGCCCGTCCATATCGGGTAAGCCGAGATCGAGAAAGATCAGATCGACGCTGTGATCAGCTGCGAGACGTAATGCTTGACAGCCATGTGTGGCGCTTAAGACCTCATATCCACGAGCTTTTAGGTTGAGAGAGAGTGCGCGGGCAATCGCATGGTCGTCCTCAACGATCAAGATGGTGCTCATCGTCTCCTCCTCGTTTCAAACTCAACGACATCGTCAATCCGCCACCAGGAGTGTCATCGGCTTCTAGACGAGCGCCGATTGCTTCGCAAAGTCCTTGGGCGACAGCTAGCCCAAGACCAAGCCCTGTGCGAGATTCAGAATCGTCAAAACGGGTAAAGGGTAAGAATATCTGCTGGCGACGAGAGGATTCGATTCCCGGCCCATAATCGATGACGCGCACGATCACCTCATCATCAACAGCAGCGGCATCGATGATGACTTTTCCAGGGGCATATTTAGCGGCGTTGTCGATCAGATTAGCGATGATACGTTCTAAAAGACCGTAGTCAGCTAGGACGTCAGGGCAGGCGCCGTCGATATTGACGACAAGATCCGATGGGCAATGCCCTGGATCAAGAGAGCTGATTGCAGAACCGACAACATCGGCTAAACAGACGGGGACAGGTTGAATGTCGATGGCATGAGATTGGATTCTGCTCATATCGAGCAGGTTGTTGATCAGATGGCTCAACCGATCTGCAGACAGGTCGATGGTCTCGATAAGTTCTTGTTGAATCTGCTCAGGTAAGGTGACATCGGTCATTCTCAAGGAGGAGACTGCTGCTTTCAAAGCGGCGAGAGGTGTGCGCAAATCGTGAGAGACAGCGGTCAACAATGCGGTGCGCACAGCGTT
Source organism: Actinomycetes bacterium (assembly GCA_023419175.1). Lineage (GTDB taxonomy): Bacteria > Actinomycetota > Actinomycetes > Propionibacteriales > Propionibacteriaceae > Brooklawnia. The sequence continues at coordinate 17,223 of JAEZYG010000069.1, read as the reverse complement.
GGCTGTGCTGAGGCGCTTAGCTTCATCCTTCGTGGCTTGAAGCTCGCGTTCATGGAGCAGTGCGAGCAGACGATTGCCGAAGACGTCAAGAATTCTCATCTCGTCAACGGTGAGCATGCGTCCGTCCATCAATAGGAGAGTAACCTCATCGAGATGGATAATCGAACTGGCTGAATGCTGATCGATGGAATCTCCCACATGAGCTTGAAGGGGATCGTCGGTATCGGTGCGTACAAGACAGATGGAATTTTGCTCAAAAATTTCTGCCATACGTCCCAAGAGAGCTGTCAGGTCATGGCCATCGGTGATGACCGTTCCCGCCAAATCGGAAAGAACGAGCCATTGCGATCTCAATCTCTTAGCTTCTAAGGTGGTCGCTTCAGCTCTATCGACGACGATGGCGACAGCGGCAGCCACGATCCAGAAGATGATGAGGGCGACGATGTTATCGCCCTTGCTGATCGTGAAGGTGTAGAGAGGTTCAGTGAAGAACCAGTTGAGTACACCTGCTGCAATTACCGCCGAGAAAGCCGCCGGCCACCATCCACCGATGAGAGCGACGAAGACTGTCGAGGAAAGGAAGGAAAGAAAAGCTAATGAATGAAGCTCAGTATGGTTGAGAGAGGTGAATAGAGTGCACAGAATCGCAGGTAAGACGATAGAGGCAATCCAGCCTCCCAGACGTCTTTGGCGACTTAGGGAACGTGGACGGGCATGGAAGATGCGTTCTTTAGCGTCGTGGCGAACCATGTGAACGTCGATTTCGCCACATCCCGCCAGAATTCGGGTGGGGACAGAAGGACGGATCAACTGTCGCCAACGAGAAGAGCGAGAGGTGCCGATCACCAACTGAGTTGCATTCACTGTTCGGGCAAAATCGAGAAGGCTTGCCGCAATATCGTCACCTGCCACCGTATGCCAACTGGCATTGAGGGAATCGGCAAGCCGACGAGCGCTCTCCAAATTCTCGTGGGTGAATTGACGTAATCCTGTCTGTTCAACAACGTGGACGATCAGCAATTCACGTCCAGCGCTGCGGCCAGCGATACGAGCACCTCGGCGTATCAACGTGGACGATTCAACCCCACCTGTCACCGCCACCAGAACCCTCTCACGGGTCGGCCAGACGTGATCGATCCGCTCTTGTTGACGGTATAGATCGAGTCCTTCGTCAACTCGGTCAGCAAGCCATAACAAGGACAGTTCACGCAATGCGATCAGATTGCCGACCCGGAAATATTTGCTCAAGGCGGCGTCAACCTTATCGGAGGAGTAGATAAGGCCTTGAGCTAAACGCGTTCTTAACGCTTCTGGGCTGAGATCTACCAATTCGATATCGTCGGCTTCTCGCAAAATGCGATCGGGGATCACCTCACGTTGAAGCTGGCCAGTGATCGCTTTGACCACGTCAATGAGCGATTCCAAATGTTGAATATTGACTGTAGAAAAGACGTCGATACCGGCATCGAGAAGGGTGTGAACATCATGCCAGCGTTTCCGATCGCTACCGGGAATGGAATGAGCTAATTCGTCTACCAAAACAACATCGGGCTTGCGATCGATAATGCGTTGGCAATCCATCTCGGCATAGGATGAATCCCGATAATCGATCGTGCGCATATCGACATGTTCTATGCCGACAGCCAACTTTTGAGTCGCACGCCTACCGTGAGTTTCGATCACTCCGATGACGACATCTACCCCTTGAGAAATCAGCTGGTGGGCTTCTGCGAGCATCGCATATGTCTTCCCCACGCCAGGAGCGGCGCCGAGGAAAATCTTAAGACGTCCGCGACTCATCGCCTTCCTATCAGGTCACGATTGAGAGTAACGACATTGACTTGATCTATGCCGCTGAACAGAGATGAGACGTGATCGATATGGGAATGGACAAGGTCAGATAGATCGGAGGCGGACATAGAATTCTTCTTCGCAACTCGAGGGATTTGTAGCTCAGCATAGTCCAGCGAAATATGTGGGTCGAGCCCTGAAGCACTTGTTGTGATCGCATCGGCGGGGATATCGTCTGGTGAAATATTTTCTCTGGCAGCGATGATCTTTTTCCTCTCATCTAGACAAGATTGGAAAGTCTCATCGACGATATCGAGATTGCTTCCTCCAGATTGGGAAGGATCGTAGTCAACAGCGGACAGACGTCCCTGGAAGAGGGAATCGTCTGTAGAAAAATCCTGTCCAATCATCGCAGGATCAACAGAGCCGTGAAGAGTAGCAGATGAGTTAAAGGGTACAGCGATAGCGGTCATCACGAGCGGATATCCCACACCTAAGAGAAATGAACAAAGCATCATCATGATGAAAGCTGGACGTAGGAAGCGCATAATCATGATTACTCCAATCACAAGGAGGTGAGAAGGGTGAGGATAAGATCGACGATTTTGATACCGATGAAGGGGACGATCAGCCCTCCTAGTCCGTAGACGAGAAGATTGCGTCTCAGATTTACCGATGCGTCGTGGGAAGTGATCGTGACCCCCTTCATGGCTAAAGGAATGAGAGCGATGATGATGCAGGCATTGAAAATTACCGCAGATAAGATCGCGCTTTGAGGACTGTGAAGGTGCATGATGTTGAGAGCTCTCAATTGGGGGAGAGCTTCCATGAACATAGCCGGAATGATGGCGAAATATTTGGCAACATCATTGGCGATAGAGAAAGTCGTCAGCGCTCCACGCGTCATGAGTAAGGTCTTGCCAATCGAGACGATTTCGATCACCTTCGTCGGATCTGAATCCAGATCGATCATATTCGCTGCTTCCTTAGCGGCTGAAGTCCCCGTATTCATAGCCACGCCGACATCGGCCTGAGCCAAGGCAGGAGCATCGTTCGTCCCATCACCACTCATGGCGACCATGCGTCCACATGCCTGTTCTTGGCGGATCAAAGCGAGCTTATCTTCCGGCTTCGCTTCGGCTAGAAAGTCATCGACTCCTGCCTCTTGTGCGATGGCTTGAGCTGTCAACGGATTATCGCCGGTGATCATCACCGTCTTGATCCCCATAGAGCGCAACTGCTCGAAACGCTCACGCATATTGGGTTTCACAATATCTTTCAGATGGATACATCCCAAAAGATCCATCCCAGACGACCTTTTCTCTGCCACGACCAAAGCGGTTCCTCCAGATGAGGAGATGGATTGAGCACTGGCGTCGACAGCCTCGATGATAGTGTGATCACAACCGCTCCTGCGGGCGGCAGATAAAATCTCACTTGCTGCCCCTTTGACGAAAGATCTTCCATCTCCCATCTCTACACCGCTCATACGCGTCACAGCGGAGAAAGGAATGAAATGAGCAGAGGCGAAGTGGTCGGCATAGATTTCTGGACATCCCAGACGGTGAGCGAGATCGACCACTGAGCGTCCTTCAGGAGTTTCGTCTGCCCAACTGGATAGTTGAGATGCTGTTGCGATGGTCTTCTCATCGACTCCAGGTGCGGGGATGAAAGCCACCGCTTGACGATCTCCCATCGTGATCGTCCCTGTCTTATCGAGTAGAAGAGTGGTCACATCGCCTGCAGCTTCCACAGCTCGTCCAGACATCGCTAGAACATTGCGGCGGACGAGACGATCCATTCCTGCGATCCCGATAGCTGAGAGCAAAGCTCCAATCGTGGTCGGAATCAAACAGACCAGCAAGGCAACCAAGACGATCATAGGCTGTTGAGCATGACGATGGGAGGCGATGGGCTGGAGGGTGGCGGTGACCACTAAAAAGATGATGGTCAACACCGACAAGAAGATGGTCAAAGCGATCTCATTTGGGGTCTTTGCTCGTGATGCACCCTCTACCAAGGCGATCATCTTGTCAAGGAAACTCTCTCCAGGTTTCGAGGTGATCTTGACATGAATGGTGTCGGATAAAACTTTCGTCCCTCCTGTCACCGAGCAGCGATCCCCACCGGATTCCCTGATGACAGGAGCTGATTCACCGGTAATCGCCGATTCATCCACACTGGCAGCGCCTTCGATGACATCTCCATCTGCTGGAATGATCTGTCCAGCGCTGACGACAACCACATCTCCTGGACGTAGGGAATCCGCGCTGATCGTTTCAATCTGACCATCCTTGAGCAGATAGGCCTCTGTATGGACGCGGGTTGCCCTCAAAGAATCAGCCTGAGCTTTCCCGCGTTCCTCAGCGATCGCTTCTGCCATATTGGCAAAGATCACCGTTGCCACCAGCCAAATGACAATCGACCAGCTAAATAACGTGGGATGGATGATAGCGATGATGGCAGTCACTACGGAACCGATTTCGACGAGGAACATGACTGGATTGCGCACCATCGTCGCCGGGTTCATTTTACGAAGTGAGCACAGAAAAGCTGTCTTCAATTGATGGAGGTTGACGATAGAAGACATAGTGCTTGGAAGACTACGAGCGGACATATCAGATCAATCCTTCACTGAGAGGTCCCAAGGCTAAGACGGGAACGAAAGTCAAAGCGGCAACGATGAAAGCCACCATCACCATGAGGATGACGAAAAGACCATTATGTGTTTTGACGGTGCCGAGAGTTTCAGCAATGCGCTTCTGGCTTGAGAAATGTCCAGCCAGCGCCAGGATAAGAATCATAGGTATGAAACGGGCGCAAAACATGACGATACCAAGAGAAATCGTCATGAAAGGATGGGAGGCGTTCACTCCGCTCAAAGCCGAACCGTTATTGTTGCTCGCTGAAGCGAAGGCGTAGAGAATCTCGCTCACGCCATAGGCGCCAGGGTGGACAACCGCGGAGCGGATCGCTGGGATAGCGATAGTGATGCCAGTTCCCACTAAACATAAGAGGGGAGAGATGAGCAGATAAAGGCTAACGATCTTCATCTCTGTAGGGCCGATTTTCTTGCCGATATATTCAGGAGAACGTCCCACCATCAAACCGGCGATGAAGACAGCCAAAATCGCCACCATCACCATGCCGTAAAGGCCGCATCCCACCCCACCTGGAGCGATTTCTCCCAAAGCCATATTGAGAAGCATCACCGTTTGGGAAAAAGGATCGTAGCTCGCATGCGCACTATTGACAGCGCCACTTGAAGTCAAGGTCGTTACTGCACCGAAAAGGGAAGAAGGGATAACTCCAAAACGCAATTCTTTCCCCTCAAGCCCATGAGCTGGCAGAAGACGACTTTGGGCAGAGAAAAGAGCGACGATCGATAAGGTGGCGATGGTCACCATGGCAGCAAAAATTGCCCATCCTTGACGGCGATCCTTGACGATCAATCCGAATGTACGGGTCAAACTGCACGGGATAACGAGTAATAATGCGATTTCGATGGCATTGCTCACAGCATGTGGGTTCTCAAAAGGATGGGCGGAATTAGCGTTGTAGATACCCCCACCATTGGTTCCAAGCAGCTTGATCGCTTCTTGAGATGCAACAGGTCCGCCAGGAATGTGGTGAATAGAAGAATTCCACATCGAAAGATCGACGATGGGATGAAGTGTTTGAAGGCATCCGCACGCGATCAGTACAGCGGCGAAGATGATCGAAAGGGGAAGAAGTAGACGGAAAAGACAGCGGGTGATATCCACCCAAAAATTGCCGATAGTGCCGCTTTCACTGCGTCCAAGAGAACGAGCGAAAGCGATCGCCACGCAGATCCCAACGGCCGCTGAGACGAAATTTTGTACCGTCAACCCCACCATCTGAACGATCATCGTCATCGTCTGCTCGGGATTATAGGCTTGCCAATTCGTATTGGTTGCAAAAGAAATAGCGGTATTCCATGCCTGGTCAGGACGCAAAATCTGCTCTGCTGGGAAAGGGAAAAGCGATTGACAACGCTGAAGAATATAGACGATGACGATAGAGACAGCACTCAAAGCCAAGATCGAACCAGCGTAGGAATTCCACCGCTGCTCAAGACGCGGATCGACATGAAGAAGACGATAGATGACCTTCTCAATTCGCCAATCTTTCTCAGAACTAAACAGAGAAGCCATATAGGCTCCCAGGGGAAGATAGCTGAAAGCGACCACAGCTATCACGATGAGAAGAGGGATGAATTGTGCGAGAACAGACATCAGAATTTCTCCGGTGAGAACAGAACAAAGAACATATAGGCGATAGCAGCCACAACAAGGACTAAACCGATGTAATCGCTCATCTCATCTCTCCAAGAGATAGATCAAAGCAGCACAGCCTGAAAAGAGCACGACTGTCAAAGCGGCAAAAAGAAGATCCCACATGATCTGCCTTTCTGATGCGACGATATGACCACATCAGTAGAACTCACCGGCAGAAAAAGAGGAGCCGATCATGATGACGCCTTAACGCCAGGCGTCATTTCTTAACGCTTTCCTAATGCCTTTCGCTCAATGCGGCATCGACAGCATCGCGAATTCCCCTCTGGTAACCATCACGGACGATAGTGGTCACCAAATCGGCAACACGACGGATAAAACCATCGAATTCAGCGATTTCATCACCGAAATCCGAACGCATGATGGCATGAGTCAACGCATTTAGATCGCCGCCTGTCCGATGGGCAATCGAGTGAATCGAGCATCGCTTGGGCTCATCCATGGCATGAGCGATCGGTCCAGCATCGTAGATATCGCTCGGTAGATTGCATACAATCCATGATGCAGCGGTTAAGGCCATCATATGAGGCATCATGCCACGTTCATTCATGAGTAGAGCAGGGGTGCAGATGCGTTGAGGAAGTTTAGCTGAACCATCTGATCCCACCCGTGAACACAGATCGCCAAGAGCATGATTATTCCACCGGGTCATCAATTGAGAGATGTAATCGTCCACATCAAAACCTGTCGGAAGAGTAATGCTGGGAAGATATTCGCAATACATCGCTGTCAAAATCGCCTCGGCGATCTCATCTCGTCCACGAGCCTGAGGAATGGTAGGAGAACCGCTCAAAGCGCCCAGATAGCTGATGAGAGAGTGAGAGCCATTCAATAAACGCAATTTGACCAGCTCATAACGATCCACCTCATCGCTGAAGATCGCACCAGCTTTCTCCCACGCAGGTCGAGATGTGGCGAAATGATCTTCCATCACCCACATGGAGAAAGCCTCGGCAGGCACTGGAATCGCATCGTAATATCCCATTGAATCAGCGACTTGTTGACGCAGGGCATCATCTGTTCCCGGAACGATTCGATCAACCATCGAATTGGGGAAAGTGACGTGGGCGCTCACATAGTCGAGTACCGAGGATTCCACCTGGCAGCTCTCAATGAAATCGAGCAGAGCCTGACGGGTCGTATGACCATTTGACTGCATATTGTCACAGGACAAAACGGTGAGATCAGCGCCGTTGCGACGAGCCCTTTCAATCAAACCCCATCCCAGCTGGGGGAGGAGAGTTCGTGCCTGTTCAGGACTTTGACGTGCTGAAAGGATCGCTTCATTATCGATATCCAGACGAGAAGTCGCCGGATTAATTCCGTATCCCTTCTCGGTGATCGTCAAGGTCACAATGCGATGAGACGGATCGCTGATCGCGTCGATGACCGCCATGGGATTATCGGATGCCACAATTCCACCACGATGAATATCGACCATCTGAATCTCACGTTCTTGCCCTTCCAATTGGACGATGGAATAGCATGACTCTTGATCGTGCAGGGCATCGATGACGTGAGAGGAACGATTTGCTACCGGCAAAATACCCCAGGCTTCATCGGGAGAGTCTGCGCTCAAAGCCGTATAGACAGCGGCGTGAGCGCGGTGAAACTGTCCCACACCGAGATGGACAATGGAGCTATGAGGCGATGCGCTCCTCCCGATCAGCCGTGACCAGTCAGCATGGGTATGATTCAAACGGGGTAAAGAAGCGCTCATAACAACCTCATTGTGGTCAGTGATCTGCGGCTGAGAACCACCTTAGCGCATTGACTATCACTGATCAGAAGAGATCTCATTGGGAATCGCTGAGCCAAAACGACGATCTCGCTTGCAATAGCTCTCCACAGCTGACCACAGATGGGTACGATCCCAATCTGGCCACAATACATCGCTGAAAATCATTTCAGCATAGGCTGATTGCCACAATAAGAAATTGGAAATCCGTTGCTCCCCAGAGGATCGGATGAACAGATCGACATCGGGAATATCGGGCTCGTCGAGAAATTGCCTGAAGGTTTTTTCGTCAATCGTGGACGGATCGATCTTTCCTTGAGATGCCAAGGTGGCGATCGTGCGAGCTGCGTCTGCGATCTCGGCACGCCCACCGTAATTGACGCATAGTTGAAAGGTCATGGTGGTATTCGAGGCAGTGCGTTCTTCGGCTTTTTCCAGCTCTTTAATGACTGAGCTCCATAGGCGAGGACGACGCCCAGCCCATCTGATCTTGACGCCAAGAGAATCCAAATCGTCGAGATGACGGTGAATGACCTGGCGGCTAAAGCCCATCAAAAAGCTCACTTCTTGATAGGAACGCTTCCAATTCTCAGTGGAAAAAGCATATGCCGATAGATAGGGAATCCCCATCTCTACAGCTCCTTCCACGATATCGAAAAGAACCTCTTCGCCCTTCTCATGCCCTTTTGTCCGTGCAAGATTGCGTTCCTTAGCCCAGCGACCATTGCCGTCCATGACGATAGCGACATGAGCGGGTAAATCCTCAGATGGAATGGCTGGAGGACGTAGCCCCCCAGGATGGGGTCGAGGTAGACGATAGGTGCGATCGTGCGAATCGGAACCGAAAAATCCCATGTATCAACACTATCTGACGGGGAGACATCGAGCAGGTCTACGATGGATCTATGCCCACTTACCGCGATCAGGCTGTCGTCTTGCGCACGCATAAGCTAGCCGAGGCTGATCGGATCATCACGATGTTAAGCAAAAAACATGGCAAGATCCGTGCCGTTGCTAAAGGAATCCGCAAGACATCGTCGCGTATCGGTGGACGTTTGGAACCGTTCAGCCATGTGGATTGCCAATTCTATGAGGGGCGAAATCTCGATACCATCACCCAAGTTGAAACCATCCATGCTTTCGATGCTCCGTTGAGAGAACATTACGATTCCTTCCTCGCCGGACAGGTGATCGTAGAAGTGGCTGACAAACTCATCGTCGAAGATAAAGAACCCGCGTTCGCCTATTACCGTCTGTTAATTGATGCTTTATCGGCATTGAGTAAAGTTCGCTCAGGTACTTTGTCCTCTCGGTGCATTGTCGATACCTATCTGCTCGATGCGATGGCTTTATCCGGTTATGCCTTGCAATATGCTCATTGCGCCCAATGCGGACGAGAAGGGTCGCATCGCTGGTTTTCGGCTCAACTCGGCGGCGGATTATGCGATCGATGTCGAGATTTCCAAGCGATCATGCCCTCAGCAGGCGCATGGAAATTATTGGCGGCGATGTTGACCCATCAATGGCAGATCATGATGGGTGCTCCCGATGGAATACAACGTGAGGTTCACAGAATGATCTCAGCCTTCGTCTATTGGTATATCGAAGCCAAGATCCACTCCCTTGAAGAAATGGATAGCTGATTAGCTGACCAGATCGGGATTTTCCTCTGCGCACGTCGAGCAGATCCCGAAGATCTCAACGGAATGTTCTGGATGGGAAAAACCGTGTTGAGCTGCCACTTCATGAGCCCATTGCTCAAAGGCATCGACTTCTACTTCGACAGCTTTCCCGCATTCACGACAGATCAGGTGGTGATGATGTCCTTCAGAGCAGCTTCGATAAGCGATTTCTCCATCTGGATTGTAGATTGAATCGAGCTGTTTCGTCTGATGCATGACTTGTAAGGTGCGATAGACAGTTGCCAAACCGATAGACTCTCCCGCATCGCGAAGTTGGGCATGGATCTGTTGAGCTGTAAGGAATTCATCTGATCCGCTCATGAGCTGAGAGATCAAGGCGCGCTGACGGGTATTGCGGGGTTTAGGAGTTTGACCTATGCTCATCAATTCTTTCCCATCGCTGATATGTTTGGCTATCTCATCTGGGCAAGAGGTTACCAGTTGGCGTTCAGAAAAAAGATTTTCCCGCTAGACGATGACGCGGTTTCGCTGAGAGGGTGCGTCTACTTTAGGAATTATCTTGAACAGCGATACTCTGAGTGTGGCTATCGCCCTGCTCGGGTCAAGCGTCGATGCCAGCCAGGTATCGGCACCATCAAGTGAAAGAGCATCTCAATGGCTGAATCTCAACTCGACAAGGTTATCAATCTGTGCAAGAGGCGCGGATTTGTCTTTCCCTGCGGTGAAATCTATGGAGGAACCCGTGCCGCCTGGGATTACGGTCCCCTCGGCGTGGAATTGAAGGAGAATATCAAAAGGCAGTGGTGGCATACCATGGTGACCAGCCGTGGAGATGTTGTCGGCTTGGACTCTTCAATCATCTTGCCAAAAGAGGTATGGGTGGCCTCTGGTCACGTCTCGGTATTTAACGATCCTCTCGTCGAATGTTTGAGCTGTCACAAACGCTATCGTGCCGATCAACTTCAAGAAGAATATGCATCGCGTAAGGGTGTCGATGATCCCGATAGCGTCGAGCTCGCCATCATCCCTTGTCCGAACTGCGGTACACGCGGACAGTTCACCGAGCCTCGCGATTTCAACATGATGTTGAAAACCTATCTAGGACCGATTCAAGACGAATCGGGACTGCACTATATGCGTCCAGAAACTGCACAAGGTATTTTCGTCAACTTTAAGAATGTGCTCAACGCCACCCGGCAGAAACCTCCCTTCGGCATCGCTCAGGTCGGTAAATCTTTCAGGAATGAGATCACACCTGGCAATTTCATCTTCCGTACACGAGAATTCGAACAGATGGAATTGGAATTTTTCGTCGAGCCTGGCACCGATGATCACTGGCATCAGCATTGGATTGATACTCGCTACCAGTGGTATACAGATCTGGGTATCAGTAGCGAGAATCTTCGCTTTTACGAGCATCCCAAAGAGAAGCTCTCTCACTATTCCAAGCGTACTGTCGATATCGAATACCGTTTTGGTTTCGCTGGTTCTGAGTGGGGAGAGCTGGAAGGAATTGCCAATCGTACCGATTTCGATTTGGGAACCCATTCACAGCATTCTGGAACAGCTTTGGAATATTATGACCAGGCAAATAACCGTCACTACACCCCTTATGTTATCGAACCCTCAGCAGGGCTGACCCGCTCTTTGATGGCGTTCATGGTGGAAGCCTATGCCGAAGATGAGGCTCCCAATGCGAAAGGTGGCGTGGATAAACGAGTCGTATTGAAACTCGATCCTCGTCTCGCTCCGGTGAAAGCTGCTGTTCTTCCTCTCAGCAGAGGGGAGAAACTTTCCCCGAAGGCTCGCGATTTAGCAGCGGAACTGAGGAAAAATTGGAATGTTGATTTCGACGATGCCCAAGCTATCGGCAAGCGTTATCGTCGTCAAGATGAGATCGGCACTCCCTATTGCGTCACTGTCGATTTCGATACCCTCGATGATGAGGCGGTGACCATCCGCAATCGAGACACGATGGCTCAAGAGCGGGTTGCGATCAGCCAGGTCAAGGGATACCTCGCCGAGCGTCTGATCGGTTAACGATACCTTTTCTTGTCAAAGATCCCGTGCGTTATCAGCGCGGGATCTTTCATTTATGCATCGATAGCTATCAGGGAAGCGTTGACGATCGATTCTGCATCGATCAGATGAGCTCTATAAAGATCTGCGATGGCTCCAGATTGACCGAAGGCGTCCACCCCTAAACTGATCGTTTTCCTAGCCTGAACTGCTGAACCGATCCATGCCAGGGCATGGGAGGAGGCATCGTGGACAGTGACAATCGCTTCGTGGGGTTCAAACCAGCGGGAGAGAATATCGGGGATTTTCGCTGGACGAGCTTGGCTGATTCCTGTCCGAATTGCCTCATTCCAGGCTCGATAGATACGTCCAGGAGAACAGATATCAACGATGCGAGCATCAATTCCTTCATCGGTGAGGATCTGTACAGCCTCGATCGCTTCGGGCATGATCGCACCTGAGGCGACGATCGTCACCTGCGATGAATTCTTTGGATGGGTGAAAGGTATTAATTCATATGCACCTTGACATATATAACGCCGAAGATCTTCTGAACCGAAACGTTCAACAGCTTTTGCAAAGGGGCCCTGATCGATTGAGCGCGTTGTCAAACGCATATATCCGATATGGGGATGAGTTGAATCGCTCGAGGCAACCGATGAAAGTTGATCGCAAAGAAGCCAATCAAGAGCCTGAATATAGGCTGGTTCGTCCATGGTGATACCGGGTAATTCAATGCCGATAGAGGCGGTAATCGATGATTGGTGAGCGCCGCCTTCAGGAGCTAAGGTCACGCCAGAGGGAGTCCCTGCAACGATAAAACTCGCCCCAAGATAAGAAGCATAAATGAGAGCATCTAATCCGCGACAGATGAAAGGATCGTAGACGGTGCCGATAGGAAGGAGAGTCTGGGAAGAAAAGTCCTTACTCAGCCCCAAAGCTGCGAGTAAGGTGAAGAAATTCATCTCTGCGATCCCCAATTCGATATGTCGTCCATGAGGACTTTCCCTCCACCGTAAGAGAGGATCGGGGATCCATTCTCTGCGATGAGTGGCGGTAAAAACACCGAATTTATTGATCCAGCCAGCCAAATTCGTTGACGTTGCAACATCGGGGGCAGTGGTAACCATCAAACGAGCGATTCGTTCATCGCGTCCAAGAGCGGTCAAAATATGGCCGAATCCAGCTTGAGTGCTGCCATGTGAGGAAATCTTAATTCCAGACGAGATCGGAATTGAGATCTTTTCGCTCGCTCTCTCCAGCGGACGTTTGAGATGGTCGATACGTGAACGGATGAGACGTCCCGCTGGACAGTGAGGATCAAAACGTGCCCAGGGTCTATTCGGATCGACACCGATGCTTTCTCGATAGGAATGGAATTGCTCATCGCTGAGAACAGCCGAATGATTACGAGGATTCCCCACAGTAGGCAGTCCCCATCCCTTATGGGTATAGAAGAAGATCACTGAAGGGGAATCGCTGCGCTCGCTCGCCTCTAAAGCCTCGATGACAGTTGTCATATCGTGACCGCCAAGATCGGTGACAAGGGCTTTGAGAGAGGCATCATCGTAATCGCTGACAATATGTTTCATCTCATAAGGGGCGCCCTCAAGGAAACGGGAACGAATATCGTCAAGAGGACAGCTGAAAAGAGATTGATAATGCTCATTGGGCATCTGATCGATCCATTGATGCAAGATATCTCCACCTGGATCGTGGAAGGCTTTACGCAGACGCGAACCGTATTTGACGATCTGCACATCCCAACCATGAGCGCTGAATGCCGATGTCCACGGAGAGATACGCATATCGGGCACGATCCGATCAAGGGATTGACGGTTGAAGTCGACCAGCCAGCGAAGCTGATTGAGATGAGGTGTTTGAGGATCGTGAACAGCTTCCCAAATATTGCCTTCATCCAGCTCAGCATCTCCAAGAATCGAGATGAAACGAGATCGCGGGCGAGGGGAAAAATGGGCATCGACATAGGCGCGAGCATAGGCAGAAAAGATCGTAGCGGCAGGCCCTAACCCTACAGATCCTGTGGAAAAATCAACGCGATCAGGATCTTTCGTCCGAGAAGGATAGGCTTGCAAACCTCCAAAATGACGCAGACGGCTCAGATAACTTTCGTCAAGATCTTCTAGAAGATAGTTGATAGCATGCAGGACAGGCGCCCCGTGGGGTTTAACCGCCACATAATCATGGGCATCGAGATAGTGAAAATATAGAGCGGTCATCATGGTCACCATCGAGGCACACGATGCCTGATGTCCTCCAACTTTCAAAGTATCGGTGCGATGACGATGATGGTTGGCGACATCGATCATATTCGTTGAGAGCCATAGAACGCGTTGCTGGATATCTTCAAGTGCGGTGATCGTCTCGTCTAGAGCCATTCTCACTCCTTTGTGTGAGTATCACTCATCGGCTTCAAGTCGGTGAGGTTGCTTCCGCAGTGAATGCACCACCCATTGTAAAGAGTGAAGGATTATCCATCAGGCGATATGAAAATTTTCCCGACTAGGTGGTCATCCGACGCCTAGATCGCTACTCTGGAGAAGAATTAATCATGATGTCATGATCTCTAGGAGGTGCGATGGCGTCCGAGCCACTCTATATGCGTATCAAACGCGATCTATGTGAGCGCATTGAATCCGGTGAGTGGACGGAAGGAGAATATCTTCCTGCCGAACACCAACTTATCGAGGACTATCAGGTATCGCGGACGACGATTCGCAAAGCCATTGGAGATCTCGTCATCGAAAAACGACTCGTCATCGATCGAGGAAATGGAACCAGAGTCGCCCCACGAACACCTTGTGAAAATATATTGAGCATCAATGCAATGATCGAAGCAGATGGAAAAACTCCAGGCTGTATTCGAAGCGATGTGACAATCGAAGAAGCCGATGAGGATATTGCCACGATCTTTACATTGGAATCAGATCGAAGGATTGTTGTCCTTACACGTATTCATACGGCAGACGATATTCCCGTTTCTGTCAGCATCTCACGCTTTCCTCTACGTCTTTTTGGTGGAATGAGAGTGCAAATGCTCAATGATGATCTATCGATCTATCAGCGTTTGATTCATCTCGATCATGCAGTCGATGCCGTCTCAGATCGTCTCTGTCTCGACCTTCCCGATCCTGCGATCGCTCGATCTTTAGGTCTTCAGAAGGAAGAGAAGACACTGATGATTAAACGTCTCGCCTATGACGTTTCGTCTACACCTATTGAAAGCGCCCAGATCTGGGTGAAATCCTACGAACCTACCTACTATTTGCGGAGGCAAGTGTGAGCACCTCTCTATCCGATCGCGATCCCGATGCTGTAAAGACACGAGTGAGCGCCAAACACGTCGCTGTCATGGCGGTCTTTATCGCTTTGGCTGCTGTGGGATCATTGATAAAAATTCCTTCTGGAGTGGGGACGATCGCCTTAGATTCAGCTCCGGGATATCTGGTAGCTCTCGGTTTTAGCGGCTGGATGGGAGCGGTTTGTGCAGGTGTTGGTCATCTTCTCAGTGCTGGTTTAACTGGATTCCCTCTCAGCTTGCCCGTCCATAGTGCGATTGCTATTGGGATGGCAGTTTCGGCTTGGCTGATCTCTCCTTTCCGCCGTTGTGGAAAGTTCGGCTGGGTTATGGGCTGCATCGCTGCTGTCATATGGACAACCTTTATTCTCAACCTCATCATGGTTCCGATCGCTGGATGGGCAGCTTATGTAGCAAATCTCCTCCCATTATTGGTTGCATCTATCATCAATGTGACGATAGCTGCATGTGCATGGCTTGTATTGAGAGGGACTCATCTGCTCGATCAATAGTTCTGATAGTTAGCTTCGCCTCACCATGTCCATCTTGTCTTGGGAGGATATCCGTCTGCGTTATCCTGCGTCACAGAAGGATTCGCTGAATCTTTCTGTGCAGATGGATCTTTCCACTCCTCATAGCATTCTTGGCGGTGCAGGTAGTGGAAAGACCTCGATGATCTTGACAGGATCGGGATTGATATCCCATCTCAGATCGGTGGACCTTGAAGGACGAGTGAAGCTGGATGGAGCCGATTTAGCTCTTTACCGTCCGCAGACGATTTCACGCCATATCGGGATCGTCCCTCAGGATCCGACAAGCCTTTTTATCGGACAGACTGTGGAGCAAACCGTTGGAATCGCTCTCCAGATGAGAAAAATGCCTCTCGATAAAATCCGCCGCGAGATCACACGTGTGTGCGAGATGGTCGATGTGGGGCATCTGATCTACCGAGATTTGGCAACACTGTCGGGAGGCGAACAGCAAAGAGTAGCTATCGCTTCAGCGATAGCTGCGCGTCCGCAGGTGATCTTCTATGACGAAGCTATGACGACTCTTGATCCTGAGACCTATCGTCATAGCCGAGATCTGCTTAAGAATCTTCATCTCAATGAGGGATTATGCGCTATTACTGCCTCCACTCGGCTAAGTGAAAGCCTCGATTCATCCACATGTCATCTTCTCAATGGGGGATCTTTGATCGCCCATGGGCAGAAGAGAATGAGTCGTCGGCTGATCGCTCAGGCATATCGGCATAGGATTATCCTTCCTGCTGCACTCGAGATGTGCGTAGCGATGATCGAAAGACTGGAATCTATCTATGGATATCGCCTTTTAGCCGATGAGGATCTTTTCCCTGAAGGATATGAACAGACGATATCGTTCATCGACAGATTTCTTCGTATCGATCCTGCATCTATGAGCATGGGTCTATCCAAGAGGTCGTGTGATGAGCCAGGAGAG
Source organism: Actinomycetes bacterium (assembly GCA_023419175.1). GTDB lineage: Bacteria > Actinomycetota > Actinomycetes > Propionibacteriales > Propionibacteriaceae > Brooklawnia. Next base: position 936 of record JAEZYG010000069.1, on the reverse strand, counting down.
GAAATCGCTTCGATAGAAGGGGTGACATATCGCTATCCCAACGCCCAACAAGCAGCTATTGAAGATTGTTCATTTACTCTTTGTTCTGGACAGATCACAGCGATTATCGGGTCGAATGGCGCTGGAAAGAGCACGTTGATGGCAACCTTGAATGCCACGATTCCCCCCGATCGTGGACGGATCGTCATCGGTAGACGAGATATCAGCTCATCGGATATCTATCAGGTGAGCTCTTTGGTGGGAACCGTCCTTCAAAATCCCGATCACCAGCTCTTTTGTCGGACGGTAGAGGAAGAATTAGCCTATGGATTGCAGCGATATTGTCTTTCCCGTGAGCAGATAGCGACCAGGATTGATGAGGTGCTTGACCTATTCGATCTCTCATCTGTGCGAGGGGTTAATCCTTTGGTTTTATCCGCTTCACAACGCCGCCGTCTCGCTATGGGAACAGCTCTCATGATTCCTGGACGTCGCCTGATCTGCTTCGATGAGCCGACTGCTGGACTAGATGCATATGACTCCTTAACTGTGATGAATGCCATATCGGCATGTGCGAAACGGGGAATGGCGATCGTCATGATTACTCACGATCTGGATTGTGCGGCTCGCTATGCCGATCAGATCGTCCACCTAGAGGGTGGGAAGATCGTTGAACTCGGATCCAGCCGTCATATTCTTTCCACCGAGATGGGCAGGATATACCAGCACTACGGTGGAGATAATGTATCGGCGTCTCCTCTCGAGATCGGACAAGCTCTCGCCGATTGCGGGGTACGTCGTGAAATATGACATTCGAGCAATCGCTTTAGTGGTGATGGCGGTCACAATCGTCCAGCTATCCCTCGCCCATCCTCTATGGAATGGGTGTGCTGCTGGCGTAGCTTTCCTTCTCCTCCTCTCAGGAAACTATCGATGGGTCTCGCTATGGGAGATCTA
>JAEZYG010000054.1 GCA_023419175.1 Actinomycetes bacterium | reverse complement strand
CTACCCCTGTGCTGTACCTCGAGGTAAGATTCGACAGGTGAGCGGGAAGATGGTGAATAAGAATCCCGTAGTTTTCATTGATGTTGCACCACTTCTTCTATGCCTCTTTTCTTGATGGTCTTGAATACTTTCCTTTCTGTAAAAAAAGGGACGGTCTGTGTGTATAAAGCGTCTAGAGAAGGCTTTTCGCTATCTTGAGTTCGCTCATCGTGCTTTTCTCATTCTTGGAGGTATGCCATGACTAGTCTTCCATTTGCTGGCGAGTGAAGGTGAAGAAGGTCAAACTTTTTCTGATATCAAGCGCTACGGCTCTTTTCGCTGCCGCAAATATCTTTTTTGCTACTAGTAGTTGCGAAGATTCTTCGTCTGTATAAAGCGGTTTTACGAGCGATCTATGAAGGAGATTGTTTTCAGTCATCTCCTTTTTGTTATTAAAACGTTATTTTTCTACTTAAGGGTTTTAGTCTTCAACTTGATAAATGAAGAGCAAAATACCTAGTGAAATAGTATTTCAAACTTTTTGAAACCCTCAAGGTGCGACTGTAGGCCGATTTGCCAAAACTCGGGGGGGGGGTAGCTTCATAGGTGCACAAGAAATGAGCTTCACATATATAGCGGTGAGGCATGAGTTGAACCACCATGATTGGGGGAAAGATGAATAAGATGATGCGTGTTGTCGCAGCTGGCGCCTTCGCTGCTACTATGCTGGCTGCTCCGGTTGCCTCTTCCTTCGCTGCGGATCCCGAGCGCGTTCCTGCTCAGCCGCCAGCCATTTACTACGATGGCGGAATCGTTCCGGAAGAAAACGTTCCTGTTCAGCCGCCGAAGATGGCTTTTGAGGGTGGAATCATTCCGGATAAGGCTCCTGGCGTTCCTGGCATCGATATCAATACTTCCGATGCCGATGAGGTTGACGCTGTTGCCCCTGCATCTGATGAGGTGAAGGCTGAGGATAAGGCTGACGAGGTGAAGGCCGAGTCGAAGAAAGCTGAGCCGAAGAAGGCTAAGGCTCTCCCGCGTACTGGTGTCGCTGGTGGTGTCTCCGGTCTTGGTGCCGTAGCTGCTTTCGCTGGTGCTGCTGCTGTGGCGATTCGTCGTTACATGAAGTGATCTTTGAGAGCGATTCGCAGGGAGGCGGGTATATACCCGCCTCCCTGTTTCGTCTATCCAGCTAGATTCAGCTATTTAAAGTCACTCGTGGGAGATGAAGAAATAGATGAGAGCGATCGCAATGCATACTGCGATCACAGCAGCGGTGATCTTGATCCAACTCCACGGACGCTGACCTTGAACTTCTCCTGTCACACCATTGATAAGCACGTTATATGGCTTCCCAGCGAAGGTAACCGTCAACATCCATACTGGTAAGAGCAGATGGGCGAAGGTTAAAAAATGCCAGGTTGTCGATTGCGAGTCGATCTGTTGGCAATCTCCTCCGATATCGTCTCGGATCGTATCTTCGATTACCGATTCCAACCTTGGACGAGTTAACTGCTCAAAGACGACATCTGGTTCGTGATCGTATGTGCGACTCAAATGACCGGCGGTGAAGTGAGCAGAATAAGGATGTATATTCTCTAGCGGCCACGGTTCCAATTCTGTGAGTTTATCGTCATCAAGTCCAGAGGAGGCGTGGGATGTCACATTTGTGAATTCGTTACGCACCACACCAGATGCCGGATACCAATCGGTGACTATGCGCGATTGGGTCTTTCCGTCCACCTGATAATATTCCGTCCGATGTATTCCACGCATTCCGCTGTAATGTGTCGTCGTCGCTGAATCATAGGAATAATAGGGCAGATAAATCGATGTGAACGATCCTAATTGACGATGCTTTTTAAAAGCGTTTGGGGCAAAAAGCCTGGAGTTGATCCATTTTTCGATCAAGATCAGGCTCTGCTTTTCGTCCACTTGGAGAGGAATGATGCCGTCAATAGCTAGGCGGGTGGGAGCGGAGCCGATATCCTCACGTTGGATAGCCACATTGCAATAGGGGCAGCGTGTGGCGGTCAGTGTGCCTGAAAAAATTGTATGTCCGCCACAGGATTGGCAGACAATCTCCTTGTCAAAGGAGGGGGCATCGTCTTGCTGGCGTTGTTGATGGTGAAGAGCGGCAAGAGCCGGTTCGATATCGTGCTTGACGAGAGGACGCGGAGGTTCGCTCGCAAAGGCGATGGACGATCCGCATGATTTGCACCCTAATTGCTGAGTGGACGGATCAAAAAACAGATCAGCTCCGCAATTTTTACACGGATAGGTGCGCGTCTGCTGAGTCGTATAGACCACAGAAGGATCTTCGGATCTGCCCTTAAGATAATGAGATGTGGTCTCACCTGCTATCGGCGGTGCAGACATATCTCTTCCCTCCTCATGATCGGGAAGAGGAGGAGGGAAGAGATGGGGCTCATGTGGATCGCGTGTCAGATCATCGCCTGTCATCATCTTTATGAATCACTTTGAGGTAGGGGAGGAGGAGCTAAGAAAAGAGAGCGCAAAGCTGGGAGTTGACCAGCTGGCATCCAGCCACTCATCCCCGCAGACCAGACGAGAGTTTGAGTGTTCATCTGACCGTTTTCCACCATCGAGCGGATTTGACCCATATTGTAAGGACCGGCGGCAGAGCCATTGACTTCCACATGGAAGGTCTGATCGTCGTGGAGTAGAGGAGGTGGAGTCGCTCCTGCTGGATGAGATGATGCAGATGTAGAGGTAGAATTCATAGGATTCATCTGCTGAGCCATCTGCTGAGCCATCTGTTGAGCCATAGCGAGCCCCACGCCCATTCCCATCATCGAACCAGCTCCCGATGAGGATGGATTGGCGGCTGCTTGAGAGATCGCATCGGCAGTTTTGAATTGCTGATAGCGCTGGGCATCGCCCAATTGATTCATCCAACCGCTTTCTTCAAGACCGCGAGCGACGCCACGAGTCATCGCCTGGGTGATCTCTTCTGGTAGAGAAATCGTCATCGAAATGGACTGAATAGCCAAACCGAATTCGTCGTCCACTCGCTCTTGAACGCGCAGACGCAACTGTTCGCTCAATTCGCTTTGTTTCGCTTGGAGGTCGATTGCCCCACATGCGCTATCGAGGACGAATTCGCTGAAGGCTTGGGCAATTTCTCGGCGTAAAAGCTCGGTGATCTCATCGATATCCACAGCGGAATCGGTGCCGATAACCTCCCTTAAGAAAATCGAGGGGTCAGCAACTTTGACCACACATAGACCGTTAGCTCTCACCTGGACGAGACCAAAATCGGGATCGCGCAGGGTGACAGGCTGACTGGTTCCCCATCTCAGGTCGGTAACCGGACGGGTATTGATGAAGTAGACTTCGCTGCGGAAGGGAGAGTTGAAGCCGTATTTCCACCCTTGCAGGGTTGAGAGCAGCGGAAGACTTTCGGTATTCAAGGTATAGCTGCCGGGGCCGAAGATATCGGCAAGTTGACCGCGATATACGAAAACAGCTTGCTGTCCTTCGCGGACGATCAGTTGAGCTCCCTGTTTGATTTCGTTTTGATAGCGGGGGAAACGCCACGCTAAAAGAGTACGAGAATCTTCAAGCCATTCGATTATATCGACAAGTTCTCCGCGCAATTTTCCCAATAAGCCCATGGTGATGCCTTTCTTAACGACCCATGGAATTCTAGTGGACTTTTCCTTGCTTCCCAAGGAGAGGTGTTGAGATCTAGAAGTTGGAAGGATATCCCCTCTAGTCTGAAGGGGTGAAGATTCTTCTCCTCGCTGGAACTGCCTCTGCTCGTCAACTCGCCGCCAAACTCACCCATCAGGGAATAGAGGTGATATCTTCCCTGGCCGGACGGACGAAGAACGCTCGTCCGCTTCCCGGACAGGTTCGCCATGGAGGATTTGGGGGAGTGGAGGGATTGGTCGCCTACTGCCGCAAGGAAGGAATTGAGCTGATCGTCAACGCTACCCATCCTTTCGCAGCCTCCATGAGCGCTCATGCCCATGAGGCTGCTCAGATCCTTGACATCGATTGTCTACGGCTTTCTCGTCCATCGTGGAAAGAGCGCAACGATGCACACCAGTGGATATGGGTCGATGACCATGAACAAGCAGCCCAGGCAGCACTCACGATCGCTGCCAATAAAGGCGGCTCTATTTTGCTTAGCGTAGGGCGTCAGCACAGTTTGGATTACAGCGAGGCTTTAAAAGATTATCCAGTGATCTGTCGCGTAGCTCACCGTCCTGATGGACAGATCCCGTCCGCGTGGATGGTGATCGAAACTATCGGCCCATTCACCTATGAAGATGAAAAGCGTTTATGCGAGGAGAACGACATACGCCTTGTCATCACCAAGGATTCTGGAGGGGAGATGACGAGTGCGAAACTCGATGTTGCAAGCGATCATCACCTCGATGTGGTGATGATCGCCCGCCCCCACTATCGTCAAAAGCATGTAGTTGAAAGCGTCGATGAAGCTCTCAGATGGATCGAAAGGTTCCTAGCAACGCGATCTTAAAACTATCGCTCAATCACGGGTGTTCAATAGATCAGCGCGTGCCACCTTACCGATGACAGTAATGGCGGGAGGAACGACTTGATGCTCGGAACTGATCTGGGCGATCGAATCGAGATCTCCATAGAGGACGCGCATATCCTCGCTTGCAGCTTTCTCGATGATCGCTGCTGGCATATGGATATCCATTCCACCGAAGCGAAGGGCTTCAACGATCTGGGGAAGATATTTCACTCCCATCAAGATCACCAATGTCGTATTGGTGCGCGCGAGAGCTTCCCAGTCGAGATCGGAGCGCTCGTCTCCTGGGGGAACGTGACCAGAAACCACCGTAAATCCCTGAGTTAGGCCGCGATGTGTTACGGGAATTCCTGCCAATTCAGGAGCTGAAATACTCGAACTTACCCCTGGAATGATCTGGACTGGAATTCCGGCTTCAGCACATGCCTGCCATTCTTCACCTCCACGTCCAAAGACGAAAGAATCCCCTCCTTTAAAACGGACGACGACCTTCCCTGCTTGGGCATGAGAGACAAGCATCTGATTGATTTGCTCTTGAGGAGTGAACGGTCCGCGCGGTACTTTACCGACCTCAATCAGCTCGGCATCAGGACGGCATTGCGAGAGTAAATCCAGAGGAGCTAGACGGTCATAGCAGACCACATCGGCTGCTTGAAGAGCTTTCAAACCGGCGACAGTGATCAAATCGGGGTCACCAGGTCCTCCACCGAGAAGGGTGACGGTGCCGGGGGTAAATATCATGAACGCTCCTTATCGAATCTGTGCACGGCATTGATGAAAGATTGAGCAAGGTTAGGATATCCCGCCCAGTGGGTATGGAGATAGCTCGCATGGAGGAAGGGACGTCCTAAACTGTCGATAGCGGTTATTCCATCCGAACCGATCTGATCGAATTCCCAGGCAGGCATATAGTCCTTATCGTGAAGGACATGGGTGCGATGGAATTCATGTCCGATCACCTCAGTGCCAGAAGGACACAGCACGGTATCGTGAGGAGATTTTGCTAAGCGATACCCCATTTTCAAGCGTTTTTCCATCTCGGCTTTGACTGTAAGAGCGCCGATCATCTCATGTCCATCGAGATGGGAGGTCAAATAGAGATAGCCTGCACATTCGGCGACGGTGGGAATGCCTGCAGAAATGAGAGCAGACAAGCGATCCAGCAGATCGCGATTGGCGCTGATCTGCTCAGCATGAACTTGGGGGAATCCGCCACCAAGATAGAGACCTGAGATCTGATCGGGAAGATGATGATCGCATGTCGGATCGAATTCGATCACCTCGCAACCGCCCGCCGCCAGCAATTCCGATGTCTCGGCATAGCGGAAGGTGAACGCTTTTCCTCCAGCCATCGCGACAAGAGGACGCCGTGTTGAAGGAGGGCTTACCACCTGAGCGGGATCCCAAGGCTCTACATCCAGATCGGGAGCCGATGATGCAATCGCCACCAGGGCGTCCAGATCGACATGGCGATCGATCAGTTGAGAAAAGCTCGCCAACTGCTCGCCAGCTTGAGGACGCTCTTCTGCAGGAACCAAGCCAAGGTGACGTGAAGGGGTCGTCGCATCTGCGTGTCGGGGAACACAACCGATGATGGGGATATCCACCTGCTTCATCGCATCTCGAATCTCGGCTTCTTGACGAGGGGAGGAGACCTTATTGAAAATCACACCAGCGATGTGGATTGAGGGATCAAAAGATTGAAGACCCATGACCGTTGCCGCTACCGTTCGAGACGTTCTCGATGCGTCCGCGCATACGATCACAGGAGTGGAGGTCAAAGAGGCAATATGAGCTGAGGATCCACGCCCTTGAGAGCCGAGTTTTCCATCGAAAAGACCCATCACCCCTTCAATCATCGCGATATCGGCAGGGTAGGGGGTGAGAAATCCGTGGGCGAGTAAAGGAGCGATCAGGTTCTCAGGACACATGACCGCATCCAGATTGCGCGAGGGACGTCCAGTAGCCAAATAGTGATAGCCAGGATCGATATAGTCAGGACCGACTTTATTGGCAGCTATCGTCATACCGCGTTGAGCTAAAGCCGCCATGATCGCGATGGTCAACATCGTCTTTCCCTGTCCAGAGGAGGGAGCTGCGATGAGGAAACGGGGTATCTTCACCATTCGATTCCTTTCTGTCCACGATGACCTTGATCGAAAGGATGCTTAATTTTACGCATTTCTGTCACCAGATCAGCGCATTCAATAATCTTTTCGGGACAACGTCGTCCGGTGATGAGCACATGCTGAAACCCCGGACGATGACTAAGAACATCGACGACCTCGTCCACATCTATCCATCCCCATATCATCGGGTAGGTGAACTCATCTAAAAGCCATAGGCGATGTTTTTCGTTAGCAATCCCCTCGCGGATATAACGCCATCCTTCTTGAGCCGCCTCAGCTTTTTGATCCTCATCAAGACGACTTTTTGACCATGACCACCCATGTCCAACGGATTCCCACTCGCAGCCTTGAAAATGAGGTGAATGCTCGAACAGAGTGGAGAAAGCCATCTGTTCTCCGGTGCGCCATTTGCCCGATTTCACGAATTGGAAGACACCTATTGAATCCCCCTGCGACCAGGTACGCAAAGCCAAGCCCATTGCGGCAGTTGTCTTACCTTTTCCATCTCCCGTATGCACGATGACCAAAGGCACATGACGTTTCGCATAGGTAGAATCCCCACTCATCGCTTCTCCTGATCGATGATGTCATGTATATCGTTGACGAGCAGACCCGCCCGCTGATCTGCCGCTGCACGACGTAAAAGAACGATCGGCAGATGAATAAGTGAAGCGCTTAAACGTCTCAAAGACGATTGAATAGCATCGTGATCGGCGTGCTCACCTAGTCGGGCGAGCTCTGCTTGGACATGACGATCAGCCCAGCTATGCAAATCGGCGATATGGTGTCCGATACCGCGAACCGACATCTCTTTAGCGAATTCATCGAGCTGTTCAGCGATGATCTTTTCCGCTTTCATCACCTGATCGCGGTCAGCTTCAGGAACGGCATCGTAAATATCGTGTAGATCGATCAGACGCACCCGGTCGAGATCGGCGACACTCGCCTCAACATCGTGGGTGATCGCCAGATCGAGAATCGTTAATTGACGCTGTGCATCTCGCATAGTCAACGCCTTCTGAACCTTGTCCACGGGGATTGCGGGACGACCGAAACCGCGACATGTTGCCACCAGATCGGCATCGGCAATGGTTTCGACAAGAGCATCGCTATCCACAGCTTCTAATTGATGAGCCTCAGCGAAACGCTTCGCCCGTCCCGATTCCGACCAGACTTGAATCGAACAGACTTGATATTCTTTCAAAGCCGCAGCAACAGCGCCAGCATAATTACCCGTCCCAACGATCACACAGCGAGACGATGCCAAAGGGGTGATCTTGTCGATCATTGCCAAACCGACAGAGACGATCGATCGACCACGTCCGGCAAGCCCCGTCTCGTGATTAACTCTCTTGGAAGCGCGAATAGCGGTATCAAAACTGTGAGCTAGATAGAAAGAAGCGGTTGAAAAATTGCGAGCTCTTCCCAAGGCGCGGCGCATCTGTCCTGTGATCTCTTTTTCTCCCACTACCTGAGATTCCAGACCGCATGCTAAACGGAAAAGGTGCTCCAAAATTTCATCATCGTGATAGCGTCCCATCATCTCGGCTTCTGCCGGTGCGTGACGGGCGATGATCGTATCGATCACCTCATAGGCCTCTGGCGTAGAAATCTCAGTGAAGATTTCCACGCGATTACAGGTAGCCAAGACGATTACCCCATCGACGGCTTCATGAGCGACCAGATCGGCTTCAATGGCATCTACATGAGGGGTTAAACGTTCGACGGTGGTGAGACCTTGGTGGAGATGGTCGGCGGTTCTGGCATAGAGAGACACCCAGTCATCATGGCATATCGTTCACTAAATGAACAGATCTAAGAGGTCTCTTTACGGGAAAAGGGAGAGAGAAATGGTGATAAAGCTGGCATATCTGTCGAGATGATGAACGGATTAGAACATGACGTGATCGCTCAGGCAAGATAAGCTCATCTTATGGTCGGTATATTGATCGCAGGAACATCATCCGATGCGGGAAAATCCCTCCTTGTCACCGGGATCTGCCGGGCTTTGTCCAATCGGGGCATCGATGTCGCGTGCTATAAAGCTCAGAATATGAGCAATAACTCCATGGTCTGTGCCGATGGAGCTGAAATTGGACGAGCTCAATATCTTCAGGCTCTCGCTTCACGCTGTGAGCCGAATTCTGCGATGAATCCCGTCTTATTGAAACCGGGATCTGATCGGCGTAGCTTCATCGTCTTACGCGGCAAACCGGCTGGAACTTTAGAATCTGGACAATACGCCCATGGACGTCGTCACCTAGCTGAAGCTGCATGGGAAGCCTATCGAGAATTAGCCGATAGCCACCAGATCGTGATCTGTGAAGGAGCAGGTAGCCCTGCAGAGATCAATCTGAGAGATGGCGACTATGTAAATATGGGATTAGCTAGGCATTTCAACCTTCCCACCATCATCGTTGGCGATATCGACCGTGGGGGAGTGCTGGCAAGTCTCTATGGGACATGGGCACTTCTTGACGATGAAGATCGAGCCCTTCTACGAGGTTATATCATCAATAAATTCAGAGGAGACGATCAGATCCTTACACCAGGATTGGACAAGATCACCTCCTTGACAGCGATGAAACATCTCGGAACTGTGCCATGGCTACGTGGGGTATGGCTCGATGGAGAAGACACCTTAGAGGTGGGGCGATGGCGTCACGATCATGTGGAACAAAGCGATACCTCTCAACTGAATGTCGCCGTGGTGCGTCTGCCCCGTATCTCCAATGCAACAGATGTAGACGCCTTAGCTGCTGAAGCTAATGTCAGCGTCCATGTGACCACTGATCCCAAGACGTGCGCCCAGGCAGATCTACTCGTCTTGCCTGGCTCTCGCTCGACGATCAGCGATTTGGAATGGTTGCGAGCTCAAGGGATAGCCGACGTCATCGTTCAACGGGCAACCCAATCGCGTCCCGTCTTGGGAATCTGTGGCGGATATCAGATGTTAGGACACCGTATCGTCGATGGTATTGAGTCGGCAGATCAGGCTGAAGGTTTGAAATTATTACCCATCGATGTCACCTTCCGCCCCGAAAAGATCACTACGCGTTCTCAGGCATCATGGAGAGGCATTGAAGCCAGTGGCTATGAGATTCACCACGGTATTTGCACCCCCAATGCTCAAGCGGATGAAGCTTTCCTTGACGGTGTGATGAGTGGATCGGTGGCAGGAACTATGATGCACGGATCCTTGGAATCCGATGAATTTCGTCGAGCCTATCTCGACTATGTGGCCAAGACGATCGGAAGCGATTGGAGAACAGATCCACAGGCTGCAACGATGAACGATCATCGAGAGGCGATGATCGAATCTTTGGCTCATGCATGCGAAGAACATCTCGACATCGACGCCATGATCGAGATGGCTTATCACGCGCAGAGCTGAACCAGCCCTTGTTCCATCGACATTGAATAGTCGTTTTCCTAAAGTTAACAGGGGTTGCCTAATGCTAGATAGAACAGGAGAACAGATGAGCCCGATAGACACCTCCACTCCCCGCCTCATCGGCATCGGTGTCGGACCTGGTGATCCCGAGCTGGTCACCGTCAAGGCTCTCAACGCTCTCGATAGCGCAGATGTGATCTTGGTTCCGGCTACAGAATCGAGAAGTGCCACTATCGGACGAGCCGAACAGATCGTCATGACTCAGCTTCCCCACAAGGAAGAATGTATCGTCCGCATTCCCTTTTCGATGGCTGAACGTAGCGGACGAGGGCCTAAACGTTTGCAATCGTGGCAGTTATCGGCTTCTAAGGCGGTAGAAGCGTTCAATTCAGGAGCGAAAACAGTAGCTTTTGCCACAATTGGTGACCCATCGGTCTATTCGACATTCTCCTATCTCAGCGCAAGCGTACGCGAACATATCGCCGATTTGGCGATAGAAATCGTTCCAGGAATAACCGCGATGCAAGCTTTAGCGGCTCAAAGCCGTATCCCTCTATGTGAGGGTAAAGAAATTCTCGCCCTTATACCTGCGACAGTCGGCTCTGAAGCGATCGAAGCAGTCGGCGCTATTGCAGATAGCATCACCATTTACAAAGGTGGACGAACGATTACCGCCTTGAAAGAGAAATTGGATGAGATGGGTCGTTTGGACAATGCAGTGTTGGGAAGCGATATCGGTCTCAAAGATCAAAAGATTTCCCCCCTTGTGCAGATGGACGATGAGAGCTTGCCCTATTTCAGCACCATCATCTGCCCACCGACACGACAGGCCACAGGAGGACAGCTATGAGCGGATTACGTCATGCAACGGATAAAGGATTGGTTGTCTTCGTCGGTGCAGGTCCGGGAGCAGATGATTTAATCACACTCAGAGGACATCGAGTGATCGCCGATGCCGACATTATCATCTGGGCATCTTCCCTTGTACATCCGGGAATTATCGCTCATCACAAGCCTGAAGCTGAGGTGATTGATTCCGCTACGATTCCCCTCGAGGATCTCATCCCTCTCTATACGCGAGCTCGCGATGAGGGATTGCTCGTTGCCCGTGTCCATACAGGCGATCCCGATATCTATGGAGCAACCGCAGAGCAGCGGGATCTGTGTCGCCAAATTGGGATCTCCTATGAGACTATCCCCGGGATTTCGGCTTTCAGTGCCACCGCAGCTCGGATGGATAATGAGATCACCTTGCCAGAGGTTGCACAGTCGATGATCCTCACACGTCTTGAGGGTGGACGCACTCCTATGCCAGATGGGGAGACCATTCGTTCCTTCGCGCAGCATGGGACAACGATGGCGATCTATCTTTCAGCTGCCCGCAATAAAGTTCTCCAGGAGGAATTGCTGGCGGGAGGATATGCTCCCGATACTCCATGCATCATTGGCTATCGAGTGACATGGCCAGACGAACGCCTGTGGCGCGTCGAATTGAAAGATCTTTCGGCAACGATGAAAGAGCACAAGTTGTGGAAGCATACGATCGTCTTGATCGGTCCAGCCTTAGCCGAACAACAAGCTGCGAAACGCTCTCACCTTTACCATCCTGGATTCCGCCACGAATACCGCGCTGCTGAACCCCAGGCGCAAAGCGACTTGCGAGAGCATGGAGCACTCGCCTATGAGATGAAAGAGACAAGACGATGATTACAGTCTATGGATATTTAGGACAGCTCAGCGACGAATTGCGTCTGGCGGCTCAAGAGGCCGATTATGTGGTCGGTGGACGTCGCCATCTTGAAGCCCTCGGTGTAGATGAAAAACGCCAGATCGTCTTAGGTGCTTTGAAACCAGCCGTAGAGAAGATCTCCTCTCTTGACGAGTCGGCGAAGGTGGTCATTATCGCATCGGGCGATCCTCTATGGTTCGGTGTCGTTCGCTCATTGCGCAGTTATGGATTGCGTCCAATCGTCAAACCTGCCCCCTCGTCAGTGGCTGAAGCTTTCGCGCGAGTCTGCTTGCCCTGGGAAGATGCGATTACTGTCTCAGCTCATGGTCGACCCGTTGAAGCAGCCATTACAGCAGCCCGGCGCTATACCAAAGTCGCTGTGATGACCGATCCACGCGAGCCAATGAGCTCGTTGGTCGATCCTCTTCGCGATCTCAACCGCACTTTCGTCCTCGCTGAACGCTTGGGTGAAGATGATGAACGCGTGCGTATCATGAATGCGGACGAATTGTCCTCCTGCGACGATGTCAAGCATCCCAATGTCGTATTGATCTTGGCTCACCATCCCGATGAGGAATGGGATAATGAGGCGATTACTGTCGCCACTCCACAGATCAGCGATGATCTGCCCTCAACGGTCAATGCCCGTCTAGCCGAGAGTGAGTGGAATCAATTGGTGATCGGTCAGGTTCTAGCCTCCTCCCATGCTCGTTCGAGAGCTGAACGAATCGAACAGATTTTAGGCGTCAAGACTCGTGTTTTTGACGGACCTACTTCTCAAGGGCTTAGCGAAGCTTTTCTCTCATGCGATCTGATCATCTCCCATTTGGCCTTAGGCGCGACAACGAGAATCATCGCTCCGCTTCTCACCTCGAAGAAAGTCGATCCAGGAGTTGTCGTCATCGATCAAGGTGGTAATTTTGTCGTTCCTCTCGTCGGTGGACATGTAGGGGGAGCTAATGAACTGGCGACCCGTCTAGCTGAAGGCTTAGGGGCGACGCCTGTTGTCACCACCGCTACCGATTCGTTGAAAGTCCCCGCTCTCGACATGCTCGGTTGGGCGCATAGCGGTGATGTCGCTTCTGTCACCTCAGCTTTACTGGACGGAGATCATATCGAGTTGGTGAGAGAACAGCCCTGGCCAGTCCCGCCACTTCCAGGATCGATTGTTGAAAATCCGACACAGGAAACGTCGGGAAAGATCGTCATCTCCGATCGCACAGCTGAGCGATGTGCACAAGGAGATCAACCGACCGTGGTTTTGCATCCGAAATCTTTGGTTGCAGGGATGGGA
>JAEZYG010000085.1 GCA_023419175.1 Actinomycetes bacterium | reverse complement strand
CAGTGTCACCTCGGTGGTGAGATGCATCGCCGTGCTTATCTCGGGGTGAAGCTGTGGTCATGAAACCTCCTGATCGACTTCCCATCGTAATAGGTGATCTCGAAAAGCCATAAGGGCATAAGGAGATTGAGAGGCAGGAAAGAATCTTAGAAAGACAGACAGCGAGTGCAAAGACATGAGAGACTTAACTTATGGACAAGCTCATCAACGGTGAGAGCTGCTTTTTCGCTTATCCGATACGGTCTAGTTTTCTTTACTGGATAGTCAATGAGGGGAAATATCATTCCCGTAGCGAACAGCAGATAGATATTTCCTATCGTTGGATCTGCGCGATCACAGATAGGCGGCGTAGCGTAAGACACTTCGGTAGCCGTCTCCTATCACTGTGAGGATATGATGGTTGCGATCGTTCTTGTCAGCCATAGCTGTGTTCTTGCTGAGGCTGCCCGCGATATGGCTTGCCGGATAGCGGGTAAAGATATTCCTATTTTCATCGCTGCAGGTAATCAAGAGGATTCAGGTACGGACGCCGCTGCGATCGCGAAGGCGATCACTCAGGCTGGTGATTACAGTGGAATCGTGGTTATCACTGACCACGGCAATGCTGTATTCAATACGGAATTAGCAGTCCAATTGGTCGATCCGCTCATCGCGTCACGGGTGAGGCTCACTCGTGCTTCTTTGGTAGAAGGATTGATCGCAGCCTCTATGAGGATCGCTTCAGGGGATGACCTTGCGGGCGTGTTGAATGGGATTGAGGAAGCGATGTCTGCTCTCCTTGCTGGACATATAGTGCGTTTGCAAGCAGATGACTCTATCGAACCCAGTGGCCAACACGCTGTGATATGGCGAACGACCGTTCACAATGAGCATGGGATTCACATTCGTCCGGCGGCATCCATCGTGACATCTCTTCGAGAGTGTGATGCTCATGTTCTGCTATCCAATGCCACTACGGGGACAGGGCCTGTCGTAGGAACATCCCTGTCTAAAATATTGACCTTGGCGATTCGCCGTGGAGATATCTTGCAAGCCAAGATCACCGGTTGCGATGCTGAAAAAGCTCGTCAGATCCTTGCTCATCTGGCTGCCCGACATTTCGGAGAATCTGAATATAAGCGCGTTATCTCTCCTGTTCAAAAGGAAGTGGAACCGTCACGGCGTCACGATCACCATATGGGACGCGAGCGGATGTGCGTCATAGGTCCGGTATCGAGACGTACCTCTCGTCCCATGACCGCCGACTATCATCCCGCATCTCCCAAAGTTGAATTGGAACGTTTCACGCAGGCATCTGAGCAAGTGGCGGCATATCTTGAATCCCTATCCCTCTCTGGACAGACGGGAGCGGGAATCGTTGAAGCTCAATATGCGATGGTTCAAGATCGCGAGTTACATCACGATATCGTCTCGCGCATCACGGAAGGTTTCAGCGCTGTTGATGCCATAGACGAATGTCTCAGCATCCAAGCGCGTTCCTTTGATCTTCTCACCGATAGCTATATGCGTGAGCGTGGACAAGACCTTCGCAGCATTCGTCGTCTCCTTCTGCTCGCCATCATGGGAAGACCTCTCTCATCGATGGAGTCGAATGGTTCGATATGGCTGGTTGATCAGATCGATGCCCCCAGTATCATCGCTCTCAACCCTCAGACAGTGAGTGGGATCATGACCCTCTCTGGGGGCGAATATGGTCATGGAGTGTTATCTGCTCGCGCTCGAGGTATTCCGGTTCTTGCCGGCTATCGTGAAGCAGATCGGATTGCAGATGGACAGATCATCGCTTTTGATCCTTTGACCAGAGAGGTATGGGAGAAGGTGGATGACAGCGTTAGATCTCTCATTGAGCGACGCAATCGTGACCGTCGAGAAGCGATACAGAGAGCCTATAAAAATGCATCTCATCCCGCTGTGACCTCGGAAGGAAAGAGAATCGAAGTATTGGCGAATATCGCTTCTGAAGACGATGTGCGAACGGCCATCGAATCGGGAGCAGAAGGTATCGGTATCATCAGGACGGAATTGTTATTCGCTTCGTACACCCATGCGCCGTCAGTCAATGAACAGGCGGATATTTACATGCGTATCGCTTCCCTTATGTCACCTAAAGCGCCTATTACTATCAGAACGTGGGATATAGGAGCTGATAAATCTCTTCCCTTTATGACCTGTCCTCCCGAGCTGAATCCCGCTTTGGGGGATCGGGGATTGAGGGCGATGAGAGGTCGCCTTTCGCTCTTTAAAGATCAGCTTCAAGCGATCTCCATCGCCTCTCAACAGATCAATGCCCAGATTCTTATCCCTATGGTCTCGACTCCAGATGAGCTGAGATGGGTGCGTTCGCTTTTAGACGAGGTATGTCGCGAGATCGATATCCGTCCTCCAAAGGTGGGAATGATGATTGAAGTTCCAGCGACTGCAATACGGGTACGAGATTTTGCTGATCTAATCGATTTCGCCAGTATCGGGACGAATGATTTAAGTCAGTATCTCTATGCTGCGGACCGTCTCAATCCGAATGTGCGCGATTTCAATATCCAACATGGGGATGCGATGTTGGATGTGATCGGTTTAATCAGCTCTGCTTTGGAAGGTAAGGCTGTAACCGTCTGCGGGGATATCGCCTCGGATCCGAGACATATTGCTGCCTTGCTCGAATGTGGTATCGATTCTGTCAGTGTCATTCCACCAATGGTCGCCTCGGTTAAGGAAGCTATCAGAATGTCCTAGGCTTGATCTGTGAGCAAGTCATTTGAATCTCTCTTTTCTGAGTTGAAGGAATTGGCAGTTAAACGACCGAGTGGATCGTCTACTGTTCAACGTCTCGATGCCGGGGTTCACGCCATCGGAAAGAAGGTTGTAGAAGAAGCCGCTGAAGTGTGGATGGCGGCGGAATACCAAAGTCGTGAGGAAACAGCCGAAGAGATTTCCCAACTCATCTATCATTTGCAGACGATGATGATTGCTTGCGAAATCGAACTGGACGATATCTACCGTTATCTCTAAGGACAACCATGTTGAAAGTTGCCGTTCCCAATAAGGGCGCTCTCTCGCAAACGGCTGCCACGATGTTGAGCGAAGCCGGATATCGTCAGCGCAGCGATACGAAAGATCTCGTCTTACGTGATGAAGACTCAGGCGTCGAGTTCTACTATCTGCGTCCACGTGATATCGCCGTCTATGTGGGGGAGGGGACTCTCGATGTGGGGATTACTGGACGCGATATGCTTCTCGATTCCCATACATCGGCTCACGAGATTATGGCTTTGGGTTTTGGGCGCTCGCGCTTCCGCTTCGCTGCTCCGTCAGGGCACGGAATGACTCTTGCCGATCTTGAGGGTAAACGCATCGCCACCAGCTATCCTGGATTGTTGGCTACCTATTTGGACAAGCAGGGGATCAAGGCTCGTCTTATTCATCTGGACGGGGCAGTGGAAACCTCAATCCGTCTAGGGGTAGCGGAT
>JAEZYG010000025.1 GCA_023419175.1 Actinomycetes bacterium | reverse complement strand
ACCTTCTATGAAGCTGGTGGAAAGGATTTCCATTTCATCGATTGCCTCAACGATTCTTCGAGGTGGGCTGAGCTGCTCGCCACCTGGATTCAACGTTGGGATGTGGATCGCTGTTTGCATCTCACTGATTGAACTCCCCCCTTCCTGTGGGGCACGATAGAGCGGTGAGCGATGGTCAAATGACGCAGAAGCCGACGAATCTCGGTCGGGCTGGAGTTTTGATGGCTTCTGGTTCGATGGTGTCACGCATTCTCGGCATCGTCCGATATGCCTTATTGATCGCCTGTATCGGCGGTAAGACGGGGGCTGGAACCGCCTTTCAAACTGCCAATACGCTACCCAATACGATTTTCATGCTCCTCTCGGGTGGATTGTTGACCTCAATTCTCATCCCTCAACTGACGAAGGCGATGAAGAAAGACGATGGAGGACAAGAAACTATCGATGCTTTACTGACCCTTTCTTTCCTCGTCGTTACCGCGGTCACGGTGATCGCAACGGTCTTTGCCGGCCCTCTTATCAGCATCATGCAGTTGAAAGGTGCGGTACGAGATCTGGGCATCATCTTCGCCTATCTGTGCTTACCTCAAATCTTTTTTTATGGCGCCTATGTGATCTGGGGACAAGTGCTCAATGTGAGGGATCGTTTCGCTGAATATATGTGGACGCCTGTCTTAGCCAACCTCGTCCAGATAGCCGGTATGACGATTTTCTATCTGCACTACTCTCAAGTTCCCGAAGCGGAACGCTGGAATGGGGCGATGATCTGGCTTCTAGCGGGGACGACGACTGCAGGAATCGTCATCCAAGCTCTGGGTTTGTTGCCAGCTTTGAAACGATGCGGTTTCTCTTGGTCGGCCAATTTCCGTTTCCGAGGACATGGTTTTCGCCAGGTCGGCGCTTTGGCTGCGTGGACGATCACCGCAGTCACCATCGCGCAAATCGGCGGTTTCATCACCCAATCGGCGATCAATTACGCTTCGGAAAACGAACGCATCGCAAGCGGAACTTTCGTAGCCAATATCAATATCTACACTTTGGCTTTCACTCTCTTTATGGTGCCTTTCGGCATCATCTCGGTCTCTATTTTGACCGCTATCTATCCTCGTCTCGCTCGCGCCGTGCAAGATGATAATTCGTCCGATTCTCTCCACTTGACGATGCAAGGTATCCGTCTGCCGATGGTCATTTTGATTCCTGTCACTTTTGCAGCGGTTATCCTTGCCTCTCCCGGAATCGCCACGCTCTCCCCGGCTTTGAGCCCCAGTGAGGTATCTTCGACCGCTCTATGCTTTTCGATCATGTCTTTGGGGTTGGTCAGCTTCTCCGTCTCCTCACTCCAACAGCGCTTCTCTATCGCTCGAGAAGATGGACGGACGAATCTGCGCTATCAGATGATCGTCACCGGGATTCAAATCCTTGTCGCCTTGGCTGTTATCACCTGCATTCCCGCCCGTTTCGCTGTCACTTCAGTGGCGATCGGTCAGACGGTGGGCAATACGGTAGCTGCTCTTTTCTTTTTGACCCTCATCACCAAGGAATTCGGATCGTCGTGGCATCGCGATCTGCTGACTACTGCGGCAAAGATGATCGTTTTTTCGATCCTTCCCTCTCTTGCAAGTTGGGGGGCAGTCCGTCTGCTAGCTATGGCGTTGAGCGATGGATATCTGCTCTCCTTAACTCAGCTTATCGTCGGCGGAATCGTCTTTTGTCTCGGATGTGCTCTCATAGCTCCTCGATCCTCGATTCCTGAGGTTCAGCTATGTGTCGATAAGGTGAAATCTCGTCTTGGTAGAAGCCGCTAGGCATTAAAAAGGGGTTCTTACGAACCCCTTTTACTCACTTCATGCGTCTTCTCTGAGCGATAAGCAACATAGCTGCAGCTGTACACGATAGGAAGGCAAGATACCCTTGACCTCCTTGACCAGTCTTTGGCAGGCCGTTGACATTCTGTGGTGACTGCGCGCCATCGGCATTCGGTGCGGTTTGTTGAGGATTTTCCTCTGTGCTCTCTGTGAGGGATTCGGAAGGAAGAATGCGCAGAGCTGTCGAAGCTTCCGTGCCCATAGCGCCCATGGCAGTGAGGCGATAGTCGCCAGGGGTAGAACCTTCTGGAATGGTCATCTCAACAACGGCATGTCCATTGTGATCTGCTTGAGCGCTTAGAGGCGATAAGGAAGAATTCAACGAAATCTTTATATTTTCACCAGGTTTAAAATCGCTCATTTCGATATGAACTTTTTCTCCAGCTTTCACCTCTTTGGGGTGTGCGGTGATCGTAGCTGCCAGAATTTCTGTCCCCTCACCTGCGTGAGTCTCATCACCGTTATCGGTTCCATCTTCAGGCGATGGTTTCTCTCCATCTGAAGGATTGGTCTCGTGATTATCCGATGGATTCTCCTCGGGCGATGGGGGCACAGGTTGCGCAGATGGATCTCCATCAGCGACCTCGACATCACCGACATAGAAGGTATATTGCACTTTTTCACTGACGATATTGCGTCTTAAAGCCCTGGCAAGAGTCGTGGAAGGTTCAGCGACCATAGCTTGAACATCAAAGGTGTAGATACCGGGCTTTTCAAAAATCCATGTCCCATGGACGTGACTGGGGAAAGGAACCTTGATCGTACCGGGAAGCTCATAGCGTTTCTCAGCAAGAACAGGGACAGGCTGGAAATTCTCAACAGTGCTCAACAGCACTTTGCCTGGTCCTTGAAGATTGCTCAGCTCGATATCGATCCCGTTAAAACCAGCTTGAGCCACATCATTGGTATCCCATCCTGGCTGAAGAAGGGGAACGCCTTGCCCATCTGGATTAGCCGGGAGTACATAGCCTTTAGATATGCCGTAGGTCGCCCATGGCAATTTATTGTTAAAGGCTTCTTTCTTGACGTGCAAGATCACATTTTTCGGATCACGAATGACATGTTCACCGGTGATGTCTTCTTTGATGTCAACAGAAAGAGAACCCTCATGTGCGCTGACATGGAAGATATCGGCATGTCCTTGGGAGAGGATGGTTTTGTCCTTGTTTACCGGCAGAGGATCGATTGTCGGAATCTCCATTTCGGGAAGTTCGCCTTCCTCCTTATCCGGTGAGGGGGCGGGAGTGTCCACACTGCTATAGCCGTCTAATCCGCGACAAGAGCTAGCAATTTCCTTATCTCCTACTGCAAATTTCAAGGAGAAACTTTCATAGTTTTGCTCATATTGACCTTCTGCAGTCGGCCTATCTTTTAACACAACGTTGAGCGTCATCGTCACGGTATAAAAACCGGGTTTGGTGAAATAGAAGACCATCGGAGCATGGGTATTTTCCTCCAGACGATAGGTGGCAGAATCCATCGACTCGGATTCGGAGACGAGTTTTTCCACATCGGTGAGAAGAACCCTTCCAGGTCCACTCATATAGTCAATGCGCAAGATCGACTCTTTCAAAGATGCCATGTCCATCCCGCTGTTATCCATCACCAAGCTGGGAGTCAAGGCATCTCCTTCAGCAAGAAGGGCATAGGCGCTCGCCCCTTGAGGAAGGAAAGGATTGATTGCCGGATCGTTACCTATCGTTATCTTCTTAGACGAGGGGACGTGGAAGACCACATCGTCGAGTGATACAGGCTGAAAATTGGGATCGGTCAAGCTAAATGTCGGTTCGACAGGGGTCTGACCAATTTTTTCTGCGGGCTGCTTCCACGCCATCGACAGCGTATATTGTCCGCTCTGAGCTCGAGTGCAATCCTGTCCGATCGTCGGATTCTCATAGCTACTGCTGTCATCTTCACTATCAACGTAGGTTGAATCAAAGGCCTGATCTTCGATCGGTACGGTGATCGGATATGTCTGTGTCGTTCCTGCAGGCAATCCGACCTGTTCATCTGAGCCCACCAACCATGTCACTGTCGTTGGTTCAGAGACGATTTCACGTCCATCGCGCGTCTTCACATGAGCTTTAAAGATCATGTCATAGCGTCCAGGCGACGAAAAAGCCCACGAATAATGTCCATGGGATCCGGGCAAGGAGTAGTTGGTGCGATGGGTATTGCCGACATTACTCATGAGCAGACGGCCTTTACCGTCCACATTGTTAAATAGCCAGAAATTGCCTGGAGCTTTAGTATCGACCAATTCGAGATAGAGAGTTTCAGGGTAGAGAGCATCTTCAACGCTACGGGGGAATGCTCCTGCTCCCAATCCTGCCCATACCGGAACGTGTCCGTTATAGACCTCTTGAGGACCATACCAGACGATATCCCCAGCTTTCCCGAGGAAAGAATAGGACGGATCGGCGGGGACATGGATTCGAGAACGCTCAATACCATCTGGTGTGGCATCGGGAGCGAGACGAATATAGACGCTATCGGCATCAACAGGGGTAGCCCCATCTACAACTTTGACCCCCAGCTTTCCTGTATCGACAGAATCACCTTCCCAGACGATATGAGCCGCATCAACGTGAGTATGATAGAGCAGCTTTCTATCTGGCCCTTCTGCATGAGCTGGTAGGAGATTCCCTACGATAAGCGAGGCAGCGGCAGCCAGGGCAACCCCGAGACGGGCACATGTCGATGATTTCAGAGGCATGACATCACTTTCTGGCGTTAATCGTAATCATTATCAATAACGTTAAAAAGTTTTTCCTTCAAGGTCAAATAGATGGGCCAATTCATATTGACCCATCAAAAAGCGGACAGCTTTCGCACTTTCCGACGAGGAAAATCGCCACATTCTCCCACCGGGACATGAGGGGAAAGCGCTCTCAGCTCAGTCTTTACGGGGATAACCTGGAAAGCTTTTCCTCCCTAAAGACGAGGAAAACTTAAGTAAGTAAAACCAAAGTAGATCTTTTAGCGATCTAAATCCCCATAGGTAGGCTCGTGAGCTTTCACCCATCTAATTCCAGCCGCTGTCAAGGGGATCATGGCATATTGCACCACGACCTTCCAGAGGAAACCGAAGAAGGTATAACTCCCCCACTGAGCAAAGGAGGTGATACCGATCACCGGAGCGGCAACGGTACAAAAGATGATCGTATCGATCGCCTCACCAACCCCTGAGGAGGATGCCAAACGGGTATAAAGCCTGGTCTCCAGATGGCGTTTCTTACTCACCCACATGATGAACGAATTGGCGCTTTGACCACAGATATAGCCAAGCATACTGGCGGCAACGACCTGCCATACAGGACCTAAAGCATTCTCAATAGCTGCCTGCTTCGCAATCCCATAATCGTCGTCAAAACCTGGAAGGGCAATGATGATCGCATAGACGGCTACCGAGGCAAGGTTGGCGAGAAAACCTGTGATGATCGCTCTCTTAGCAGCTTTAGGACCATAGATCTCGGTGATGACATCACCCAAGATATAGGCGATAGGGAACATGAAGAAGGCGGCATCCGTGATGACCGGGCCGAAGACGACACCTTTAGATGCACCAATAGCGGAAAGAACGACGACCAAGACTAAAGCGGTCACCATCGAGGTGTAATAGCTCGATCCGATGTGGGCATAGCGTGGAGAAGGAATAGAAGTCACGTGGCTTCACTTTACTAAAGGACGGAATTAGACAATCTCTTGTTTCAATGCTGGACGGATGACGATCCTCGTCCACGAACCCACATAGATGCGATCATGCGGACCCAGCTCATAGCTCTGGTCGATCGGTTCTGTCGGCAAGGGCTCATCGACCTTCCCGATATAGGTTCCATTAGACGAGCCCAGATCCTCGATGAACCATCTTTTCCCGTCGGTGCTGAGACGAGCGTGAGATCGCGATACTCCTGAATCATTCCCGCAGGGAAGATCGACATGCACACCGGGAACTGCGCGTCCGATCACCATCTGATCGCTCGTAATCAGACCGATGCGCGGGTGACCTGGAGACGGTAGAGGGTCGGGAGCTTGCTGCATCCGATACCATTCCGGATCAATCCACAATTCATAGACCCATGAAGAATCCGCCGGCGCGCCATTATCAACGCCTTCATCCACCCGATGAACCAGGAGAGAATCTGCTCTTTGTTCATCGTGACGATCATCTATCGCACCTAGATGATCGTCACGCTCACAGTTTTCCTCTAGCGAAGATGAATTCTTCTCATCCGGTAGATCGATAGGAACGATGACAGCTAATTCCTCGTCTGCTTCGTCAGATTTCTCATCTTGGAAACGCTCTGCTTTCGGCATGGTGAAAATAGACGAGCGCTCCTCATTTTCTAGAGAAGGATCAGAATCTATCTCCAGGCGAGAATCGGCATTCTGATCGTCATAGATGGAAAGCTCATCGTCGCTCACCGTCCGTGGCTTTACGCCTGTTAAATAGTCATATCCGCATTTTTCGCAGAAGAATGCGCTCTCATCGCTTTCAATCTGACAGATCGGACATGTCTTCATCGTCATCGCTCAGCATTCTCCTTAGGACCTGGAGTCGTCTTCGTTGAAGCCGTATCGAGAGCCATCTCGTCTGCCCGCTCAATATGAGCTTTGAGCTTGACAGTTCCCGTGGCGACATCGACCACATCGACGACCTTCGTCAAACGCTTCGTCGCCTCAACATTACCCGTCTGCTCAGCTAACTGGACAGCTCTGCCCAATTGGCGAGTCGCCGTATCCAGATCTCCCACGCGACGAGCGCTGAGTCCTGCCTGGATCGCTTCAGCCAATTCAACCTGTCCGGTGTAGTGGGCAACGTGATCGTTAATGATAGCGGTCATATGATGGTCATTTGACCAGACGGCTTTCACCAAACCTTGAGCTCTCACCACTCCAGCGGTAAGCAATTGAACGCGAGCCGCCAACTGTTCTTGTCCGACACTACGCGCAGGGAGGCGCACACAGATGTGATAGTCGCGTTCCTCATCTCCCCATGCCCCGGTCGGCACCTCAATGGTGAGAGGATTGATCCTCTTAGCCTTGGGCGTTAGATCATCGAGATGAGGAGATACCTGACGGGCGAAGAGAAGCTGAGCACCTTGAGGAATCCAAATTCTTAAATCGGCTTTGGACACCCCTCTTCTCATGGATTCCGTCATGATTTGAGCGAATTCTCGACTGAGCATCGTCGCTTGAGGAATGATATCGACCGTCCCCATCAAACGGGAGGCGATAGCGCGCACCTCTTCGACCTTCCAACGAGTCCCCACCCCGCGGCAATCACATTGAAAAATCCCATCACAGCTTGTAAGAGCCCGTTCAAACGCTTGTGGACTTTCGTGCTCATTGGCTCCATCGGTCAGCAAGAGGGCATGTCGTTGGGTGACCTGCTCCCCCATCGAGAGGAAAAGATTCCGTGTGAGTTCAAGCCATGCTCCAATAGCCGTCCCTCCATTGGATTGCAGACGTGAGATCGCCGCCTTAGCTTCTGCCCTTGTCCGTGGGGTCATCATCACCATTCCCGGCCCTGATTGGACGAGAGGATAGGCGAGATAGGCTTGATGAGTTCCCGACACAATCGCGAAATATGTTCCATCATAGATATGGTCGAGAGCCACCATAGCTGCTTGTCGAGCCGCCATCATTGCCCGTTGCCCCATCGAAGCTGACGAATCGATGATGATGATCTCACCGGCTGCTCCATCGCTGCCAGCTCGACCTGTATCGCTGACTTTCATCCTGATGATCGCGTTGACATCGGTCTCCCCTTCGTCAAGAAATTCATTATGAAAGACCTCTGCGGAAAACTGCGCCATACCTCACCTCAATCGTCTGATGATATAACCCTACCCTCTCTAAGCTGTTCACAGTTTGTCTCTACAGAGGCATTCTTATCTCACAATCCCATCTATTTCCTCAGCTCATCATCAAAGCTGACGCGAATGAGTCCTACGGATATATTGTCTTTCCCTCCCCGACTATTCACCCAGTCCACCCAGGAGGTAAGGAGGGTACGGATCGGTTCATCGACAGTCAATGAAATTCCTTGCATATCATCGCTAAATTCATTCCACAAACCATCCGAGCAGACCATCAGCCATCCAGAGGTGGAGAGCTGATGGCAGCGATATGTCGGTTTCAGATCTGGAGCGTCTGCCCCCAGCCAACGGGTGATGACATGGGCGCAAGATCCGTGATAGGTCTCACTAGGATCTGCTCCTGACTCGATCGCCTCTTGAGCTAGAGAATCATCTCGGCTCACCATCTGAGGTGATGAGCCATCCGCGATCCAATAGACGCGAGAATCCCCAATCGTGGCCGAGTGAATATATCCTTTGTGATACCACCCAATCGCAATGGTGGAAGAACAGGTTGGATAGCTATCTAAAGCCTGTATCGCCTCATTGGCTTGATCGACAGCTTTGCGAGCTGCGCTGGAGCCTTCCTCCTCGTCTTGCAAAGATCTCATCATCGACTGACCAGCCGCCTCCACTGCAGCGAGAGCTGCCGTTGCCGAACCAGGAGCGCTCGACACTCCGTCTGCGACGATGATGAAAGCAGATGAGGTGGACATATCCTTTCCCGCCGCGATGGCATCCTCGTTAGCACTATGTCTGCGTCCGCGATCGGTCACGGCATGGACGCTCACACCATCGCCTACCTCATAGTGATCGCGAATCAGCGGAGCTTTAAGACCGCACTGCTGACAGTATCCATCGATACTGACCCTATGGGAGCATTGAGGACATATGCTGAGAATCTCCTTGTCATCTGCCTCATAGACCCATAGAGTCCACGTGGATTTAGGGCGGGAATCGAGATTACGATCCTGATGTGGGCAATGGTCGCTCATATCAAGCTCCATCTACGTTGCTGATCGGCCAATGCCATCAATAGACGTTTCTGTTCGCTATCCTCACTCCACCTTGCCAAGGTGAGATAGGAGGATTCCAACTCGCTTCTCAGCCTTCTCTCGCTGATTTCCTTCCCATTCAAGATCAGCTTCGGTACGACGCGCTCTCGCCTGATCTGTTCGATGAGACGGTTGAGAATATCGATCATCATCTGGGCAGAGGTCACCGGGTCATAACCGCTCTTTTTCACCGCATCATAAGCATCGACCAGCTCCTCACAGGTGGAGGCTTCTTTCACGCTCATCTGGATTCGCATAAAGCGCGCCTCGGCATAACCGCGAGATGTCGTCGATACCATGCCGAGAGCTGCCAATACACCTGGACGATCCCCACGCTGTTTACGTAGTCGAGCCAAAGCGAAGGCTGATGGGGTCACATAGGCAGCGTCGGTTGAAGCGCAGATCGCATAGAGCTGTTCAGCAAGTTGATAACGTCCATCGTGTTCACAGGCGAAAGCGAGAGCGAATTTCACCGCTAATTCCCCTGGCAATTGGGAATAGACGGTATTAAATGCTTTTACAGCTTCCTCCCATCTTCCCTGGGCGCAAGCAATGATGCCTTTCATCCATACTGCTCGCCAATCCCATGGATCGATGTGCAATATCTCATCGCTATAGCGAGTCGCCAAAGAAAGATCTTTCGTTCTGATCGCCAAGTGGATCTGAGCCAAGATGATTCCTGGACTGCGATGGGGAGCGGCATCTAAAGCCCGTAGCCGTTCGAGGAGATCGTCTAGAGTGATCGAAGCCAACCACTCAGCCATCTGATCGTCTCGATCAAATCGCAATTGCGGCAGATGAGTCCACGACTGAGTTGAGGTATAGCTACTTGGCGCTGTGAAAAGTGTGGAGACAGCGCTCAGCTTTGCGGCTCCTTCAATGGCGCATCCAGCGATCTCACGAAGAACTCCCCTTGCTTGAATACGCAGATCGTCAGCACTTTGAAAACGATCTTGCGGGTAGGGAGCGCAGCAGCGTTGAACCAGACGATAGAAAGAGTCGCATTGGCTGAATGCCGGAACTGCCGAGACGGGCGGCACAGAGTCATAATCGGTCAATAGCGTAGGAGAACCGCTCGCCATGACCATTAAAGAACGTCCGACGCTGTAGATATCGGTGAGCACAGACGGACCTTGATCTTTAAGTTCTGGAGCTTGATAGCCAACGGTGGCAAAGATCGGTCCGGCTGATATACCGCTTTTTTGAACCGATCCCAGATCGATCAAGGTGAGACTGTCGCCTACCTGCATGACATTATCGGGTTTGAAATCGCAATAGACCAATCCCATCTCATGTAAATAGCTCAAGGCGGGAAGGATTTCGATTGCATACGCCAATACCCAATCGAGAGGGAAGGGATTGAGATTACCCCCGCGTTGACGCTGATTGAGCATCTGCGTCAAGGACAGACCGGGGACACATTCCATGACGATATAGCGTGCCCCACAGTATTCGACGAAGTTGTAGATCTCGACGATGGAACGGTGCTCTACAGATGCAAGGAATTCACCTTCCGATTTCACCGCCTCGACAGCATCATCATCGTTTTGGTTGAGTAAACCTTTCAGCACCACCCACCGATCGGACAGATTGCGATCCTTCGCTAGATAGATCCATCCGACTCCGCCATATGCGATAGGCCCAACCACTTCATATTGACGTGCGACAATCTCTCCCTTAGCGATAGCGGGGCGAAAATCAAAATGGGTAGCGCATTGAGAACATATGCCATCCATCTCATCGGATGTCGATCCCACCTTATGAGAACAATTCGGACATATACGTCTAGACGGAGGGACATGAGGATTACTCAACACCATCTGCGCCGGATCGAGAGGATCGACCTGTGGCACCTCGGTGATCCCCTCTCCCAATATGGAGGATCGTCTATGGCTACGCGCCAGGGGGAAACGAGAATGCGCATCGGCGAGCAAAGCAGTCCCCAATGGGAAGGAGGGGAATTGATCGCTACTCATCGGGAGAATAAATTCAGTGCCCAATACCGTCGATGCACTGTCTGCTTTCACCACCAGAGGCGGATTACCGCATAGATCGCAATAGCCATCGACGATATGGCCTAAGCAGCCTGGTTGAGGACAGGATTGAAAGATTTTCTCGGATTGATACCCTGTATTCTTACGGGAAATAGGGCTTTTCGACCAGCCATCTGCGGAGATGATATTTACCGATTGGGAACGCTGTTCACCTAAGGACGATTGCCGATAGACGGACAATGACGCCACAGTGGAGGAAGTTGAGGAAGGTATCTGCTTTGGCGATTCAATATTGCCATCAGATTCTGTCTTCTCTTCTGCGCTGTGCGCAGAAGCCACAAGTCCGCATATATTGCAATATCCATCCTCGATAAGACCTTGACATGTCGGATCAGCACATTTCATCTCTTAGCCATCCTGTCCATATGTCCGTATCGAGTCCTCATCTAGCTGCTGCGATTCCAGATAGCTGCGGTAGATGAGTAAAGATGAGGTGATCTTATCGACCATCTCGTTCAATCCCTCGATGGATGCGACTTTCTCGCCAATCTCAATGAGCGAAGAGGCGATCCGATCAGGAGAGGTAAAAGAGGAACTTTCCTGACGAAAAGCGGTGAGAATACGGTGCCGATCTTCTGCATGGCGATAAGCCTTCTCGACGATATCCATCGCTGTGGAGATTTTGGTCAGCATCTGGGAAAAATTCTGCTGACCCTCCTGATCCTCAGGAATGGAACCGAGATGATCCACATCTGGAAGAGCATAGACAGGAGGTTGATCTACCGTGGCGACAACCTTATCTATCAGTTTTGCCAATTCCGCCCGTCGCTTGACCAACTGCTCATAGCGGCTTTGCAGATTGAGGAAAAGATCTGAGGATATACCGCTACTGGCGATGATGAGATCTCTTTCAAAACGCGCTGCCTGGGCGCGCAATACCTCGATAGAACCAGCAACATCTGCTCCCGCTTCTACCTGCTCTTCTAGGGAACGATACTTCTGATCGAGTTGAACCATCTGATCGCAGGATTCCAGATGAGATTTTTTCGCCAGCAGACGGATACGCTCAATATCGGCTTTGACTGCACTGAGCTGTCCCCATGAAGCGGCTGTCGTCTGTAAAGACAATGCCGTAGAAAGCTGTTCTTTCAAGGCATCGGACAAACGTGTCGCTTCAGCGAGAGTCAATCCGTGAATGCCAGATCCTTTGTCCAGCGATCCCAGACGCGACCATATCAACGTATTGATCTGGTCGATTTCGCGACCTAATACCCGTCCCCCTGCCCATAGTGAGATCATCTCGTCTGCTCGTAAACGGATGGTCTTCCACAGGCTCATACTTAAGGTGATATCTGCCGAGCAATCCTCACGTCCTTGAGCAGATGCCGCACGATCGATCACATCGATCTCATCTCGTCTTATCAACAACCAGCGATCAAGAGCCTTGAGATAGCGTTCATAGGAGTGGTAGTCAGATGGACGATTGAGACTGCCAGGTGGTTGAGGAGAGAAATTGTGCATAGAACCTACTAACGATAACGCTTGATCTGCGAGGTCACACCCACTCCAGAGGCAACGGCGGCTCCAAGGAAAAGAGCCGATATCAACGGCAGAACACCTTGACCGCTACTGTCCATATTTTCATCATCGAGAAGGTCATCGATATTTTCACTCACGATAGAGGAGATCTTTTCTTGAAGATCTTGAGCTTCTTGCATCACCTGCAGACGCTCTTCGTCATCTGCTGTTGAGAGTCGTTCGGTGAGCACACGGACTTGTTCTCCTAATCTTTCCGCTTCTCCCCCTTCAACTCCGCTATCGACAAGGGCGGATACGATCGAGCTAATCGCAGTATCGATATCGCTCTTTCCCTCCAAAGGCTGACGAAGCATGAGATTGGAAAGAGAAAGATCGGCTTCAGACAGCATCTTGATAGATGAATAGCGCGTATAGGCAGAGCCGTATCCATAAGTCGAAGCGATCAGATCACTGCCCATCCATCCCCCCGTGGACGTCAAAGCTAACGCTGTTATCAATCCCAGATTGATCAACCTTTTCGTCCGTCTTGCTACCGCAATAGAGGCAATGAAAAGAACGACCGGGCTTATCCCCAATCCCATTCCCCAGATCTCCCCCGGGATTTCATCCCATATATATGGATCATCAAGATTCGACTTGAGATCGTTCAATTTTAGATCGATTTCGTCACTCTTCGCTTGGAGGTCGGAAAGCCCCTCGCCTTTCTGCGCGATCACCTTTTCGCTTCGGGCGACCTGATCGATCAGATCACCGCTCAACTGGGCGATAGTATTTCTGACACCTCCATGACTATCTGGTATCTGAGAAAGAGAGATCATCGCTTCAGATAGATGATCGCGAGCGGATTTTTCCATCTGTTCGGATGAAGATAAAGATGCCATCTCTACATCGTGACGCGCTTGTCTTATCGCAATTTGAGCGCGGACAATCAAAGCGCTTTGCATAGAGACTTCTTTGACGCTCTCCTGCTCATTTCCCCCTAATCCAACTGCAAGGGGGCAGATCACAGCACCGATAAGACATGCCAAGACGCTAAGAGCTCTCCAGCCTGTTAGAACTATCGGATTGCTCACCTTATGACGGATAGGAGAATGGGTTGTGATCCTATCGAGAGCAAACGATTCCATATTGGAAGAAGAGGGATAGTGAAATTTCATCTCGCGATATATGAGATCTTTCTCAACGTTCATCTTCCCTCCTTTGAGCTGTGCGAATTCTTCCTTAGCTAACGGAATCTCTTATGCTCTACTCCGCCCTGATCGCAGCGAGAGGTGATAGTTTCATCGCTCTTTGCGCCGGTGCCCATCCGGCCAAAGTACCGATGAATGTGGAGAAGAGTAACCCGAAAATAGCCAGCCACGGTGGAATAATCGAGATTTTTGCGGCCGTATCCGATTGTGCTGTAGCCGCGACTAAAGAGTTCATGATCCACGAGATCGTATAGGAGATCAAAAGTCCAACCACACCTCCAAGACACCCGATTGAGGCGGATTCCACCAAGAAGCTATTGCGGATATCTTTCAATGAGGCGCCCAAGACCTTCATGATGCCGATCTGTTTGGTGCGTTCATAGACCGACATCATCATCGTATTGGCGATACCGATCGCAGCGACTAACAGAGAGATCGCACCGATACCTCCAAAAATCGCCTGGACGAAACCGGCAATCTTTTTCATCTGCTTGATGAATTCCAATGCGCTTTCAGCTTGCCATCCATTATCTCTAAGAGTTTCAGTGATCTGTTCGGCAGAGTCCAAAGAATCCATCTGTAAGATAAACGAGCTATAGGCGAAGCTGGCTTTCCCCGGCACTGCGCTGGCGCTCTTTTGTCCCGGTAGAGGTTTACCAGGATTTTGCTCTTGCATCTTTTTGACCAAAGCGTCCATCTCGGCATAGGAAGCGCCGTCGCTCATCGAAAATCCCTCACTGGGTTTGATCTTGCCAGAGATATAGGTTGGAATTTTCTTAGGGTGAGCTGATGCATTCTGCTCAGCAAAAGCGCTTCCCGCAGCGGAAGTATCGACGGTAATCCCTGACGTAAAGGCGCTCAAATCAGGGCCTGACGTTATCTGTCCAATCAATGTTTTACCGACAAGACTCTCTCCAGCTTTATCGGTGGCATAGGACGATGAGCCGCTCTTCGTCCACAGATAACTATCGAAACGTCCGCCCACAAGAAGTTGTAAAGTGGACGAATTGCGTGGCGCTACTCCCTCGGCGATATCCCAATTCATCTTGGCCATATCGCTCGCCCGAATTCCTATGACCTGAGCGGATCCTTCATAACGACCTATGCTGACCTGCATTGAGGCGGAATAGGTGGGAATAATCTCTTTAACTCCCTCATAGGAGGACAGTTCTCTGATAGCGCTCGCATCCATCCTCTTATATTTAGGATCGGATTCCGAAGGCGCCTTCGATCCCGTCACAGTAACTTGAGTCAGGGTTTTATCGTCATTCGCCCCATCGATCAGCTCAGAGGACATTCCGACGCCTAAGGAGACCATCACGACAACCGCCATGGTGCCGATCGTGACGCCGAGCACTGTCAAGGCG
The DNA here is from genome assembly GCA_023419175.1 of Actinomycetes bacterium. GTDB lineage: Bacteria > Actinomycetota > Actinomycetes > Propionibacteriales > Propionibacteriaceae > Brooklawnia. The sequence goes on along the minus strand of JAEZYG010000025.1, from coordinate 6,207 downwards.
GTTCTAAATGGTCGTTGCTTCAAACTGGCAAAGCTCGAAGCGAGCAGATCGGACCACTTCATCAGCTATTCATTCCGTTCGAGGTGCCGTTCTCATCGAAAAGTTGATCCTCAGAACCGAGAGCCTCCATCTGACGATCCAGATCTGCTTCCTTCTTTGCTTTACGCTTGCGCATGATGATGAACAAGGCGACCAAAGCGGCAATGAGAAGGAGTAAGAAGAGAGGAATCAGGATAGAACCGATTGAGCTTCCGCTCTTCCGTTCATTGACATCACCTGCTGCGAATGGATCTGGCTCATCGATAACGGTGATGCTGATCTCTTTTTCAATGCTTGACGAGCGTCCAGAAGAATCCTCGTGGACGATCTCTATCTTGATCGGCTGAGTGATATTTTCACTGACGTGGACGAGCAGATCGGCATTCGTTGACGTGCCAGGAGCGACTGTTCCGATAAAAGATTCATCTGCGCGCACACCTTTTTGTCCGTCTTTGAGTTTGACGGTGGTATTGAATAACTGGCTCTTTCCACGGTTATTGATCGCAAATGTTACTGAGGCATCCTCACCGACTGCAATGGTATCGGGAACGACCTGGAGGGATGCGATATCCACACGTGCTTTTTGGACGACGACTACAGCCAAGGTTTCAGCGGACTGTCCTGGAGTACCATTGGCATCAAAATCGATCTGCATAGCAAGTTGATAAGGACGTTCTTCCAGATTGGGCAGAGCGCGGAAACGCAGGGTCTGCGTGGTGGACTGACCAGCTCCAAGATAATCGATATAAACCGATGCCGCTCCATTGACTGGAAGCAATTCCCCTTGAGCGGACGCCAAAGTTGCACGCATATTCGATGCGGCGATACCTGAGGACATATTTTGAAGGGTGAAGGTCAAGTCGAATTCCTCACCGGCAGAAACGGTGGCCGGGTTGGTCGTAAAAGAGGTCAACATAACGCGAGGCATCGAAGCGCTACGAGGGATAGAGCCTTGTCCACCATCATCTCCTGCGGATCCACCCGACTGATCAGATAGAGCTGAGAGGGCAGCTTGATCGATCCCCATACCCTCAAAACCATTCTGGCCAGCGGGGACGGGGATTTCGATATATTTCGGTACCTCCACAATAACTGGCTTGGTCTCTTCGCCATCAGATGACGGTTTGTCCACACCGTTCACCTTGATAAAGAGAGCGCGCTCGATAACGTAATTTTGTCCGTCTACAGCGAACTGGATGGCGAGCGGCATCGCATAATATCCGGTAACTAAACCGTCGCGAATACGGAAATTACCCAAGGCGAGATTGACCTGAGCTTGCTCTACAGGACGATCCTGCTGGGGTGCGATCGTCCCCCGATAGGCGACGGTGTAATCGGTTCGCGTAATCTCAAAAGGGAAATGATTGGGTGCAACAGATGGCTTTGGTGTGACGAGCACATGTGTGACAGGTTTCTCTCCTCGGTTGATGAGAGGGAGATTGATCGCGATCTCGCTGCCGATCTTTCCTTCCGGAATCGCCCCCGATCCGATACCGAAATCGATGGTATTGGTGGGCACAGCGGACTCATCTCCACTGGCTTGATCGGCTGATGCTATGGAGGTAGGAGCGATGAGCGACATCACCATCGTGATGAGCAAAGCGAGACTACCGAGGATTCTCATGAGACAACTTTCTGTCGTGCTGCGTGGGGGGTATCTGTAATGCCGACGATGCGCCCGTCGACGATGCGGATGATCGTATCTGCGAAAGATGCGAGATGATCGTCATGGGTCACCATGACCCACGTTTGCTGATAGCGAGCGATGACCTGACGGAAAAGGTTCAAAGTCTGTTCAGCTGTGCGAGAGTCGAGATTGCCGGTCGGTTCGTCTGCAAAGACGATCTGAGGATCGACCACGAGAGCTCTCGCAATACCTACACGCTGCTGTTGCCCACCAGACATCTCGGTAGGCCGATGGTGTAGATGTTTCCCTAATCCCATTTTGACAAGCGCTTTGACTGCTTTAGCGGTTCGTTCAGCTTTCGGCACTCCACGGAAAGCCAACGGCCATGCAACATTTTCTACAGCGGTCATGGACGGGATCAGATTGAATGATTGAAAGACGAATCCGACGTGTTCACGACGAAATTTCACTAGCTGATCTTGATTAAAACGATGCAAAGGCTCGCCAGCAACCCACACCTGACCGTCCGTGGGACTTTCCAAACCGGCGAGCATATTGAGCAAAGTGGACTTTCCCGATCCAGAAGTCCCAACGACGGCGATGAAGCTCCCCCGCTTCACTTCGATATTGACCCGATTCAAAGCTACGACAGGAGTGTCACCTACCTGATAGACCTTGGACAGGTTTTTCGTTGAAACGACTATTTCGGGCTGATTCACCCTTTCAGCCTAGAGTATTACCGCACTGGTATGAGAGCACTTCAGGGTATTCTCAGGGCAAAAGGCTTCTTAGCGTAGGAGTTAATCGAGCTCCAAAGGGTTCGATGATGATTTCTTGACGGTCGGTTTGATAAGTCGATGCTGTGTTTTACGAGCAAATTTCGTCTCAAGGAATTGACCTTGAGCGACAAGAGCTTCCGCATCCAAGCGGTTGACCGCATCGTACATACGAGAGATGGTCAAGTTCAGCAAATCGAGCTGATCGACCAGCAAGAGCAATGAGGATTTTCCGTTGGCTACCGGACGGGTATCAGCCCAATCCCTCGGAAGGGAGAAATATCCGCTCAACGATTCGGGAAGATAATTCGTTGCCGTTGCGATCACCGTATATCCATCGTGAGATTCCAATCCCAAATTGGAAAGACGAGGAACGATCGCGCGAGTAATGGTGGTGATTCTCAAAACCCGCGCTATCACAGGAGTAGGAGCGTTTTCTTGAGCTACCATCCGTTCGGCTTTAGCTAAAGCAGCCTCAATCTCATCTGCAGTGAGCGGACGAGCGATCTGAGTTTCATCTGGACGCGTCTGCTCAGGACTTTTCAGCCAATCGAATAATCCCATCAGATCTCCAGTTCATGATTCGGATCGGTTAACGAGGCTGTGATATCGCCTTTCATATCGGCTGCATGAACCCTCTCCAGATAGGCTCTGGATTTCATCACTTCACCTTCAAGGGTATTGATCGTCTGACTCATCGCATTCAAAGCCTCCACCTTGAATCGATCGATGGAATCCATCGTCGCATAGATATTGGCAAAGGCTTTCTTAAGACTTTCCAAATCGACAGTCGAACTAGATGCCTGCTGCTGAATGGACAAAGAATTGGAACGCATCATCTCGCTAGTGCGTTCGATGAGAGATGAGGTCGTCGAATTCAGCGCCGAAATCTGATCCAAAACCAGCTTCTGATTCGCCAAAGCTTCCGCTGCGATGACCGCTGTGCGCAAAGCTGAAACGGTTGTCGTCGAAGCGCGATCAACTCCCTTGACCAATTCGCTGTTATTTTTAATGACCACATCGAGCGCCAGATAACCTTGAATAGATACGGCTAACTGGGTGAGCAGATCTTGATGTTTTTGCCTCACATAGAACAACACATCCTTGCTCAACGTCTCAGCCTTGAGAGGATCGCTGGCTTGAAGTTCAGCGATCGAGATCGTCAAACGCTCATCAAGCTGTTCGGAAAGATAGATATATTGATTGAGACGATTCATCGTCTCCCACAGCTGCTGTTTCTCAGAATTCAAGGCGATATTGTCTTTAATCAGCTCGTCTTGACCAGATCGTAGAGCATGCAAGATCGCGTTGAGATGCTGTTGGCTGGACTGATATTTGCGGAAATAATCGCGCACCTTATCCCCGTAGGGGATCAATCCTAGGAATTTGCGTTGTTGAGGCTGATTGGGATCGAGGTGTTCGACGATACGACGCAATTCCAACAAGGTAGCCGACACTTTGGAGACATCGCTTAATCCCCCGCTTTTCATCTCGCGCAAAGGAGTATCGAGCAAACGATTGCTCATCTCGGCAGCTTTGCGGATATCGACATCTCCCATTGAACGCACCGCTTCGGTATGAGCAGAAAATTCTGGACTTCCGGCTTGTCCGTCCATGATGACCGACATGAACTGATCGACTTTTGCATCCAAGACGGGACGCTGCTCAGCGGTAACGGGAGGAGCCATTTCGCTGGCGTGATTCGTCTGCACTCTCTCGGGCACGCCAGGTGGGGTCAATGAGAGCACTTCGCTACTTGCCGGCGGCTGTAAAGGAACTGGGGTAGCGGACTGTTCACTCATGACCTCTCCTGATTATCGGCTGTCGTATGTCCCAGATTACCTATCGATAAAAGCCAATGGCGCGATTGAATTTGGGCATGTCATATTTACTTACACCAAGGGTAATCTGGCATAGGCGAAAGGAGAACTCATGTGTTATCCGATTCCTTGTTCATGTGGCAAGACAACCTGGGCTGGTTGCGGTGAACATATCGATGCAGTGCGCTGTACTATCCCCGATGAACAGTGGTGTTCAGGAGAATGCAGCGATCAAGGCGATCCCTCGTCCGATCCCTCTAGCGAGCCTATGGCATGATTCAAATCACACGTGCCCTCGCGCTCTTTCAGCCATGACGGCATCGGGAATCACCCCATCGATATTGACAGGAGTCCACGGTTCGGTGCGCAGCCATTCCGATTTGCATCCATGGCAGACGAAAAGACGACCTCCGTCTTTCACCTCACCAGCTGGATGCCAATTGCAGCGGCGTTGACATGGGTTGCGTCGTAAAGCGGTCATAGTCTCATCATGCCCGCTTCGACGTTGCTTCTCCAGTGTTCAGATCACTTTTTTGAACGAGCCTTCGCTCTATTCTTTGCACGGTCTTGAGCCGATAGATCCACCTTGCGCACACGCACGGTATCGGGGGTAATCTCCAAACACTCATCGGCAGCGCAATATTCAAGAGCCTGCTCAAGACTCATCTTGCGTGGAGGAATGAGACGTTCCAATTCGTCCGCTGTTGACGAACGCACATTGGTCAGATGCTTTTCCTTCGTTGGATTGACATCCATATCGTCTGGACGAGCATTCTCTCCAACAACCATCCCCTCATAGGTATCGTCTGCCGGAGAGACGAAGAGCACTCCGCGCTCTTGCAAATTGAATAGGGCATAGGACGAGACCACACCTTGACGATCCGATACCAATGATCCTGTCGGACGGTTGCGCATCTCACCAACCCACGGGGTATATCCCTCAAAGACGTGGTTCATAATGCCAGTTCCACGGGTTGAGGTGAGGAATTCAGTGCGGAATCCGATCAAAGCGCGAGAGGGAACGATATATTCCAAACGCACCCAACCGCTGCCGTTATTAACCATCTGGCGCAATTGAGATTTTCGCGTCCCCATCATTTCAGTCACCGTGCCCAGATGCTCTTCGGGGACATCGATGGTCATCCGCTCCGTCGGCTCGCTCACCTTTCCATCGATCACCTTCGTAACCACCTGAGGCTTGCCGACAGTCAATTCAAATCCTTCACGACGCATCATCTCGACGAGAACAGCTAACTGCAATTCCCCACGTCCTTGAACTTCCCATGTATCGGGACGTTCAGTAGGTAAGACGCGGATCGACACGTTACCCACCAATTCCTGGTCGAGACGGTTCTTAATCAGGCGAGCTGTGAGCTGTTTACCGGACCGTCCCGCTAAGGGAGAGGTATTGATACCGATCGTCATCGAGATGGACGGCTCATCGACGTTGATAAGTGGTAGCGGACGCGGATCATTCGGGTCGGCTAGGGTCTCGCCGATCATGATCTCAGGGATACCGGCGACGGCAATAATATCGCCAGGACCAGCCTGTTCCACAGGTTCTCTGTCGAGAGCCTTGGTCATCAATAACTCCGATAACTTCACATGTGCTATCGAGCCATCGCGCCGACACCACGCCACCTGCTGACCCCGTCGAATCGTTCCAGATACCACTCGGCATAGAGCCAAACGCCCGAGATAGGGAGAGGAATCCAAATTCGTCACATGGGCTTGGAGAGGAGCGTCTTCCTCATAGGAAGGAGCGGGAATATAGTCGAGGATCGTTGCGAAAAGCGCCTCTAAATCCTCTTCGTCGGGTAGAGCCCCATCTGCAGGCTCAACGGTAGACGCTCGTCCAGCTTTCGCAGAACAGTAGATGATCGGAAATTCCAGACCCGCCACGTCATCATCTTCGAGAAGATCCATAAACAGGTCATAGCTTTCC
>JAEZYG010000024.1 GCA_023419175.1 Actinomycetes bacterium | reverse complement strand
CACAGCACCTACGGCACGAATAACGAATTTGGTTTCGACTATCTGCGCGACAATATGGCCTTAAGCCCGGCTGATCTTGTCCAGCGTGGACATAATTACGCCATCGTGGACGAGGTTGACTCGATTCTGATCGATGAGGCGAGAACTCCTCTTATCATCTCCGGTCCGGCGACTGAGAATAAGCAGTGGTATCCAGTCTTTGCTCAACTGGTAAATCGCTTGACTAAAGATGTCGATTATGAGGTGGACGAGAAAAAGCGCACGATCGCCGTCTTGGCTCATGGTATTGAAACGACCGAAGATTTCTTAGGCATCGATAATCTTTATGAAGCTGCCAATACCCCTTTGATTGGCTATCTGAACAATGCGATCAAGGCGAAAGAATTGTTTAGAAACGGTCGTGATTACATCGTCACCGAAGCTCAAGAGGTCGCTATCGTGGACGAGCACACCGGTCGCGTCTTGGAAGGACGACGCTATAACGAGGGTCTGCATCAAGCTCTTGAAGCGAAAGAAGGCGTCCAGATCAAAGATGAATTCCAAACTTTAGCCACGATCACCTTGCAGAATTATTTCCGCATGTACAACAAGTTGGCGGGTATGACGGGTACGGCTAAGACCGAAGAGAGCGAATTCCAAAAGATCTATGGTCTGGGAGTTATCGAGATCCCAACGAACCGTCCGATGATCCGCAAAGATAATGTCGATGTTATCTATCGCAGTGAAGCGGCGAAGTTCAAAGCGATCATCAACGACGTCACCGAACGTCATCACAGGGGACAACCTGTCTTGATCGGTACTGCATCGGTTGAAAAATCTGAGGTGCTCAGCAAAGAATTAAAGAAAGCTGGCGTTCCCCATCAAGTTCTCAATGCTAAACAACATGCCAGAGAAGCCGCTGTAGTCGCCATGGCGGGACGTAAGGGAGCTGTGACCGTAGCGACGAATATGGCAGGTCGTGGTACCGACATCATGTTGGGTGGCAATGCTGAATTCCTCACCGAGACGATCCTGCGCGATAAGGGAATCGACCCTATCGAGGATGCCGAGCGCTATGAAGCCGAGTGGAATGACACGTTGGCTGAGCTGGAAAAGGAAGTCGAAAAAGAACGTGCTGAGGTCGTTGAAGCCGGTGGTCTTTATGTGATCGGTTCGGAGCGTCACGAATCCCGTCGTATCGACAATCAGTTACGTGGACGTTCTGGACGTCAAGGGGATCCGGGGGAGAGCCGTTTCTATCTCAGCTTGGAAGATGATCTGTTGCGTCTCTTCCAAGCGGATATGGTGCAGCGGGTCATGAGCGCGGTCGATATGCCCGAAGATGAACCTTTGACGATGAAGATCGTCTCCAAATCCATCGAAAGCGCTCAAAAGCAGTTGGAAGCTCAAAACTTTGAGATCCGTAAAAATGTTTTGAAATATGACGATGTGATGAACCGTCAGCGTCATGCGATCTATGGAGACCGTACCAAGGTTCTTCATGGGGCCGATGTCTCCGAGCTGATGCACTCCACGGTTGATCGTGTCATTAGGGCGGCGGCTCAGCAATACACGATAGGTTTTGCTGAAGATTGGGATCTGGACGCCTTATGGGCTCAGATGAACTCTTTCTTCCCTGTGAGTTTGAAACAAGAAGATTTCATTGACGCTGAAAGTGCAGATGAATTAGTTGAAGCCTTTGCCAAGGACGCTCAGCGTGCTTATCAGGCTCGTGAAGATCAGTTGGGCGAGGCCAATATGCGCGAATTGGAGCGTCAGGTTTGGCTCAACGTCTTGGATCGCAAATGGCGTGAACATCTCTATGAGATGGACTATCTGCGCGAAGGAATCGGATTGCGAGCCATGGCTCAACGCGATCCGCTCGTCGAATATCAGCGTGAAGGCGCTCAGATGTTTGATGCCATGAGAGATGGTTTCGCCGAGGAAGTTGTGGGATATCTATTCAATATTGACGTTCAGATTCCTGAAGCTGAACAAGATACGGCTCTCAATAGCGATTCCGCTGCCAAGACAGCCTCCCATGCCTCCTTGACGATTAAAGGCGCTCAGCACAATCCTCAGCAATTGAGCTATTCAGCGCCAAGCGATAATGGAGAGGTGACCACGGTGCGTGAGGGACACGATGCTTACGCCAATGTGGGACGCAATGAGAGCTGTCCATGCGGGTCAGGAAAGAAATTCAAAGTCTGTCATGGACGTAATCCTCAGGCTCGTTAAGGGGATCTCTCGATATTGTGAAGATAGCTGTCCATTCCATCGTCATGAAGATGGACAGCTAGGCTGACAACGATAGGAAGAAAGGGCTAGACTGTCCGATTGCGGATTTACCGCCAGACGTCTATGGCCTAGGCTATGATCGGCCGGGAGCGAAAGGGAAAGCGTGGCTTCTACAAACGACATCAAGAACGGAACTGTGCTCGATCTCGATGGGCAGCTCTGGCAGGTTCTGTGGTTCCAGCATCACAAGCCGGGTAAAGGCAATACGGTGGTGCGCACCAAGATTAAGAATGTGGTCAATGGCAAGGTTGTCGATCGCACTTTCCCCGCTGACACGAAGATCGATATGGCTCAGGTGGATCGTAGCGATATGCAGTATCTCTACGAGGATTCCACAGGATATGTCTTTATGGACACCACGACCTACGATCAGATGACCATCTCGTCCGAAATCGTCGGTGACGCCAAGGATTACATGCTTGAAGGCATGTCTATCACCGTAGCTACCCATGAGGGCAATCCTCTCTATATCGAATTGCCCGCCTCGGTTGAACTCGAAATCACCTATACCGAGCCCGGTCTACAAGGCGATCGTTCCACGGGAGGGACGAAGCCAGCCACTGTGGAGACAGGAAAGCAAATCCAAGTTCCTCTCTTCATCACTACAGGTGAGATCGTCAAGGTCAATACCTCCACCGGCGAATATCTTGGACGCGTTAACCGCTGATGAGCCATCCCGACCATATGGATGCGATTCCCCTGGCTGCTGGCGAAAATCCGCCGGTACCAGGGGCGATCAAAATCCGCAGTAAAGATATGGCCTCGTTGCCGATGACGACGAGGACGAAAGCCCGTAAAGCTGCTCTCGATATCCTTTTTGAGGCAGATCTTCTGGCTATCCCTGTGAGCGAATCGCTCAATCGTCGCATTGAAGATGAAGAGAGCTATCTGCGCACTTTTACTGAAGATATCGTCAGGGGCTTTATTGCCCATCATGAACAGATCGATCAGCGTATCAGCGAATCTCTGACAGGGGATTGGACCTTGGAGAGAATGCCTCGGATCGATCGCAATCTCGCCAGAGTGGCCGTCTGGGAATTGGATTACACCGATATAGATTCCTCAGCCGCAATCAGTGAGGCTTTGGAATTGGCCAATGGGTTATCAACCGATGATTCCGTCAGCTATTTAAATGGATTATTAGGCAGGGCGGCGTCGAGTCGTCCAGACCACCCATTAGGAGGGTAACGATGAGCCACCCGGCAATTCTGGTTTTGGAAGATGGCCGTTCTTTCCAAGGTTATTCATTTGGAGCCGAAGGAGAGACATTAGGAGAAGCGGTATTTTCCACCGGGATGTCGGGTTATCAAGAGACTCTGACCGATCCTTCCTATTGCGGACAAATCGTGATTGCCACCGCTCCCCATATCGGCAATACGGGATGGAACGATGAAGACGATGAGTCTGCACAGATCTGGGTTGCCGGATATGTGGTGCGAGATCCAGCGCGTATCCCCTCCAATTGGCGCTCTCGACGTAGCCTTAGCGATGCCCTGAAAGATCAGGGCATCGTTGCTATCGCAGGGGTAGACACGCGAGCTCTCACCCGTCATCTGCGCGATCACGGAGCGATGCGCATGGGAATCTCCACCCTGGAAAAAGATCCGAATCTTTTACTTCAACGCGTTCTTGCCCATCCGAAGATGGAAGGATGTGATCTTCCCCAACAGGTCACTCGCCGTCATCCTGAAGTGGTAGAAGCCTGCGGCGAGAAACGTTTTACTGTGGCGGCAATCGATATGGGAATTAAGACCTCTACCCCTGAACAGATGTCTTATCGTGGTATTGAAGTCCACCTCTTACCTGCCGATACAACCTTTGAACAGATGATGCAGATCAATCCTGATGGGATCTTCTTTTCCAATGGGCCAGGTGATCCAGCGACTGCCGATCACGCCGTTGATCTCGCTCGTCAATCTTTGAAAGCAAATCTGCCTTTCTTCGGGATCTGCCTGGGTAATCAGATACTTGGACGCGCTCTTGGTTTCGGTACTTATAAGCTCAAATATGGGCATCGTGGAATCAATCAACCGGTGATCGAACGATCCACTGGCAGGATCGATATCACCGCTCACAATCATGGTTTCGCTGTCGATCTGCCCCTTGACCATCCAGTTGAGAGTGATTACGGGACGGTGAACGTCTCTCATGTTTGTCTCAATGACAATGTTGTCGAAGGAATGGAATTACGCCGAGATGGACAGTTGAAAGCGATCAGCGTCCAATACCATCCCGAGGCGGCGGCAGGACCTCACGATGCCGAATATCTTTTTGATCGATTCGTCCAGATGATGACTGAACACCGTAGTGAGGAGAAGAACTGATGCCCAAACGCAGCGATATCTCGTCCATTCTTGTCATCGGATCTGGTCCGATCGTGATCGGACAGGCAGCCGAATTTGACTATTCCGGTACCCAGGCATGTCGTGTCCTGAAAGAAGAGGGGTATCGGGTGATCTTGGTCAACTCAAACCCGGCGACGATCATGACCGATCCTCAATTCGCCGATGCGACCTATATCGAACCCATTACCCCTCAATTTGTCGAAAAGATTATCGCCAAGGAACGTCCCGATGCCCTCTTGCCAACATTGGGTGGACAAACGGCTCTAAATACGGCGGTAGCTTTGCATGAAGCGGGAGTTTTAGAGAAATACGGTGTCGAGATGATCGGCGCCAATATCGAAGCGATCAAGAGGGGAGAGGATCGAGAATCTTTCAAGAAGGTCATCGATTCTTTGCCTGAATTCGCTCTGGGGAAAGCCGAGGTCGCTCGTTCACGGATATGCCACACTTTGGATGAAGTTAGAGCAGCTGCCAAAGAGCTCTGCCTACCTGTGGTCTTGCGTCCCTCTTACACGATGGGTGGAGTCGGATCGGGTTTTGCCCATACCTGGGAAGAGCTGGAGGATCTCGCCTCTATCGGTTTGGAAGCCAGCCCAGTCAATGAGGTCTTAGTGGAAGAATCCATCCTGGGATGGAAAGAATATGAGCTGGAATTGATGAGAGATCGCTCCGATAACGTCGTGGTGATCTGCTCGATCGAGAATTTCGATCCGATGGGAGTTCACACGGGGGATTCCATCACAGTCGCTCCAGCGATGACTTTAACCGACCGCGAATATCAGCATATGCGTGATGTGGGAATTGCCGTCATACGTGCGGTAGGGGTCGATACCGGTGGATGCAATATCCAATTCGCCATCAATCCGGTTGACGGACGCATGATCGTCATCGAGATGAATCCTCGCGTCTCTCGCTCCAGTGCTTTGGCGTCTAAGGCGACAGGTTTCCCTATCGCCAAGATCGCTGCGAAGGTCGCTGTCGGCTATTCCCTCGACGAAATTCCCAACGATATCACCGAACAAACGCCTGCCTCCTTCGAGCCGACATTGGATTATGTCGTGGTTAAAGTACCGCGTTTCGCTTTCGAGAAATTCCCGTCTGCTGATGATACGTTGACCACCCATATGAAGTCGGTCGGTGAAGCGATGGCGATTGGACGCAATTTCACCGAGGCTTTGGGTAAGGCTTTGAGATCCCTCGAAGACGATAAAGCTCCTTTCGATTTCTCCAGTGAAATCGGAGATAAAGACGAGCTGCTTGTCCGTTGTTCTCAGCCCCATGATGGACGTATTCAGCAGATGATGCAGGCATTGAGAGCAGGGGCAACCCTTGAGGAATTGCATGAAGTCACAGGTGTCGATCCGTGGTTTATCGATCAGCTTGTAGCGATCTATGAGGTTGCACAAAGGATTCGTCTCGCTGACCATCTCGATGCCGATCTATTGCGTTGCGCGAAGCGACATGGCTTATCCGATGCGCAGATCGCAGCTTTGCGTAAGGCTTCTCCTGAGGTGATTCGAGAATTGCGTCTGCTTTTAGGTGTCCGTCCTGTCTACAAGACGGTCGATACCTGTGCCGCGGAATTCGTCGCCCATACCCCCTATCACTATTCAACCTATGATGAGGAAAATGAATTAGCGAAGCGTACCAAGCCAGCGGTATTGATCCTTGGAAGCGGACCAAACAGAATCGGTCAAGGTATTGAATTCGATTATTCATGCGTCCACGCTGCGATGGCATTGAGTGAACGCGGCTATGAAGCGATCATGGTCAATTGCAATCCCGAAACGGTATCGACTGACTATGACACCTCTGATCGCCTCTATTTTGAACCGCTCACCTTTGAAGATGTTCTAGAAATCTACGAAGCTGAATCCAAATTAGGGCCGATTGCGGGAGTTATCGTCCAATTAGGTGGACAAACTCCGCTGAAATTGGCAAAGAAATTGGAAGCTGCAGGGGTTAAGATCGTCGGCACTCAGCCGTCTGCCATCGATCTGGCAGAGGAGCGTGGAGCTTTCGGGAAAGTGTTGAATCGTGCTGGTTTGCTCTCTCCTAAGCACGGAATGGCAGAAAGCTATGAACAGGCTCGCCAGATCGCTGCCGATATCGGATATCCAGTCTTGGTGCGTCCAAGTTATGTTCTCGGTGGGCGAGGGATGGAGATCGTCTATAGCGATGACGCTTTGCGTTCCTATATCGAAAATTCAGCTCTGATTAGCCCCGATATGCCAGTCTTAGTCGATCGTTTCCTCGACGATGCCATCGAAATTGATGTAGACGCTCTCTACGATGGCGATGAACTCTATCTTGGTGGAGTGATGGAACATATTGAAGAAGCTGGCGTCCACTCAGGTGATTCGTCGTGTTCCCTTCCTCCCGCGACCTTGGGAAGCGCTGTGATCGATCAGATCAGACATTCCACTCATGCGATCGCTCGTGGTGTTGGAGTGCGAGGATTGATCAATATTCAATACGCATTGGCAGGCGATAGCCTCTATGTTTTGGAGGCCAACCCCAGGGCGTCGCGGACGGTTCCTTTCGTCTCTAAAGCAACCGGTACTTCTTTGGCAAAAGCTGCCACGTTGGTCATGATGGGCATGACGATCGCTGAATTGCGCGCTGAAGGGATTGTGCGCAAAGAATGCGATGGGGCGATCACCTGGAAGGGGATGCCGATCGCGATTAAAGAAGCGGTTCTGCCTTTCAATAGATTTAGGACGATGGACGGTTCCTCAGTGGATTCCCTCCTCGGACCTGAGATGCGTTCCACAGGAGAGGTGATGGGATTAAGCCCCACCTTCGGACGTTCTTTCGCGAAAGGCCATATAGCCACCTATGGAACCTTGCCCACCAGCGGAACAGTCTTCGTAGCCGCAGCGAATCGCGATAAGCGCAATATCATCTTCCCGATTAAACGTCTGGCAGATTTGGGATTTACCATCATGGCAACCTCGGGAACGGCATCAATGCTGGAATTGCACGGTGTGGAGGTGACGCCGGTACGTAAACATTCCCAAGGACAAGGCGATCACGGTGAGCCGACCATCGTCGATTTGATCAACGAGGGCAAGATCGCTTTGATCTTCAATACTCCCAGCGGACAGACAGCTGGAGGATCTCCAAGACGCGATGGATATTCGATCCGTGCGGCAGCCATCATGCATCACGTTCCTTCCATTACGACCGTGCAAGGTTTGGAAGCAGCTGTTCAAGGTATCGAGTCGGTTTTGAGAGATGAGATGGAGGTTCGCTCAATTCAGGAGTGGGCAGCTCAGATAGACGATGCGTTGAAACGTAAAAACATCGGACAAAAAGCACATATTTCGGCACAATGAGATTGGGGATTGAGACAGGCTCATCCCGATCAGGAGGAGACAGTCATGGTCAGCTCAGATGAACTATTCGTTCGTCTTCTTCTCGCTAGCTATCGCGGTTTGATGCGCCCGATCATGTTCGCCTCGGCGAAAGGTGATCCGGAGGTGGTTCATCATCAAGCGATCGCTCTCATGGGTGAGTTGAGCGATGGTGTGCTTGAAAAGCTGGCTTTTTTCGCCGGTGAGCGTCGCAATCCTGTTCGGATAGCTGGAATCGATTTTCCTGGACGCGTTGGAGTCGCCGCTGGACTCGACAAGGACGGTATTGCTGCGAGGGCGTGGTCGCATTTCGGGTTCGGTTTTGCCGAATTGGGGACGGTGACAGCTCATGCTCAGCCGGGGAATCGCCTGCCGCGTCTATTCCGTCTACCCAATTCTCAAGCGATTATCAATCGCATGGGATTCAATAATTCCGGTGTGGAGGCTTTGGCGGCTCGTCTCGCAGGGTGGGGCGTAGCCCGGGGAAATAATGCTCTGGGAATGCCTATCGGCGTTTCTATCGGTAAGACGAAAACGACCCCGCTGGAAGAAGCGGTAGAGGACTATCTGCATTCTTTGAAAACGATTGCTGACTATGCCGATTATATCGCGATCAACGTCTCCAGCCCGAACACTCCTAACCTGAGAGATCTTCAAGCAAGAGAATCTTTAGATGAGTTGACCTCTGCCCTTGTCGATGAGGCGCGCAGATTGAATCCCGATCATCCCATCCCGATCTTCTTGAAGGTGGCTCCCGATCTCAATGATGGACAGATCGATGCCGTCTTGGACGTATGCCACAGAGCTGACATTTCGGGAATCATCGCTACCAATACGACTATTACCCGCCAATTCCTCCATCCATCCGAGATTCATCTCGCCTCTCAAGCTGGTGGGTTATCAGGAGCTCCGCTGACGCGTAAAGCGATAAGAATTGTCGAGACGATCGCTAGGAAGAGCGATCTGCCCATCATGGCATCTGGTGGAGTGATGACTCCAGCCGATGCTCAGAGATTTTTCGATGTAGGAGCTAGCCTTGTCCAGATCTATACAGGCTTTATCTTCAACGGATTGGCTTTAGTACGCGGTATCAATACCTTGACATGCCCGGAGTGAAATGAGCTACGAGAAACGTTTACATGCCTTAATTGCTGCGAGAGGTTCTCTATGCGTAGGAGTCGATCCTCATGAGTCGATCGTGCGTCAATGGGGATATGACTACGATCTCGCCGGGGTTGAGAGACATTGTCGAGAATTGATTGCAGCCATTGGTGATCGCGTGGCTCTCTATAAACCCCAGTCAGCTTTTTTTGAGCGTTTTGGATCCGAAGGATTGAAGGTTCTTGCCAGAGTGATCGACGATATTCGTTCCTGTGGAGCGATGACCCTCTTAGACGTTAAAAGGGGAGATATCGGCTCGACGATGGATGCTTATGCTCATGCCTATTTGGATGATTCCGATATGAGCGTGGACGCTATTACCGTCAGTCCCTATCTGGGAATCGATGCTTTGCATACGACTTTCGAGCTTGCCCATCGCAATGGGCGGGGAGTTTATGTCCTGTGCCGCACATCGAATCCATCTTCTGAGATTTTTCAGCTTGCCACCAGCCAAGGACGCTCTATCGCTCAGCATATCGTCGATGCGGCTGTTGAATTCAATAGAGCGGTCAATTGTCAAGCTGTCGGTTTGGTGATCGGTGCCACCTTGCCCGTCCTCGATGTGGATCTTGGTCAATTCCAGGCTACGATTCTCGCTCCTGGATTGGGAGCTCAAGGTGCTGGATTGGACGATCTAGACAGGCTTTTTAATACAGCGGTAGAGCGCGTGATCCCCACGGTATCCAGAGGAATCGCATCGGCTGGACCTGATCCAGATCGGATACGTCAATGTGTTAATTCCTGGACTAAATAAAGCAAAGTCACCTGTGAATCGTTTATTATCATGATGAGGAATCATCGCTGTATCTGAGCAGATGAATGATGTGTTCGAGCAGAATGGAGTGGATATGCAAATCCCATCGCTGTCACCCGAGCAGCTAGAGCAAGCACGCTTAGCCGCAGCTCAAGCGCGCAAGGCTCGCGCCCAAGTCAAGAGCGACATGAGAGCAGGTAAGATCACCATGCTTCAGGCTCTCGATATGTGCTTGCAGGATCCCATCTTGTGTCATATCAAGGTAGTCGATCTGTTGAAGTCCCTCCCGCGTGTGGGCGATAAGAAGGCGAGCGAGATCATGGAGCGTTGCAATATCTCGATGACTCGTCGCGTTCGTGGTCTAGGACGTCACCAACTCGATTTGTTGAGAGCGGAGTTCTGCTGAGATGCCCTGTGGTCGTCCAATCGTGATCTCTGGACCTACTGCTGTGGGAAAGGGGACGGTAGTCGCTGAATTGCTGCGCAGGGATCCTTCCATCTATCTCTCCGTATCGGCAACGACTCGTCCACCTCGTCCGGGAGAGATTGACGGAGTGCATTACCACTTCTTAACGGACGACCAATTCGATGATGTGAAAGCCAATGGTGGCTTTCTTGAATGGGCTCAGGTGCACAATGCCTATCGCTATGGCACTTTGAGAGCACCTCTTGAACAGGCTCTAGCTGAGGGACGTACGGCAATTTGTGAAATCGATCTTCAAGGTGAACGCCAATTGAGATCGACCATTCCAGATGCCTTCACCATCTTCATCGCCCCACCCTCGTGGGAAGAATTGGTTTCTCGTCTACGGGGGCGGGGGACGGAGAGCGATGAGCAGATGCGTCAACGTCTCGTTACGGCTAAAGAGGAATTGGCATCTCAACATGAGTTCGATGCTGTCGTTATCAATACGACAGTCGAAGAAACAGTGGATAAACTGCTAGAGTTAGTAGGCAATCATCCATCTACGTCTGTGACGAGGATATAAGATCTTGAGCACCACTACTCCTGAAGGAATCACCTATCCGCCTGTGGACGATCTGCTTGAGCAGGTCGATTCGAAATATCGTCTCGTCCTCTTCGCTGCCAAGCGTGCGCGACAGATCAATGCGTATTACGCCCAGCTCGGTGAGGGTCTATTGGAAGCTGTCGGGCCGCTAGTCGAATCAAGCCAGCAGGATAAGCCCTTGTCCACCGCATTGCGTGAGGTTCAAGAGCATCAGCTTCAATATGTAGAGATCGATCCAGAAGCTGAAGCGGCGGCTCGCGCTGAAGCCTTTGCTGATCCCGATTTCAATCTCGGCGACGCTTTCGCCGATGTGGATCCTCTCTGATGGCATTCATCTTCACCTCGGAATCGGTCACGGAAGGACATCCGGATAAGGTTGCCGATGCCATATCCGATGCTGTTTTAGACGCCATGCTTACCTTCGATAGAGAATCGAGGGTGGCGGTGGAGACCTTTGTCGCGAACGGTGTCGTAGTGATCGCTGGTGAGGCGACGACGCGCTCCTATGTCGATATTCAAGCCCTGGTGCGTCAGCGTCTGGTAGAGATCGGATACGATCACGCTGATAAGGGAATCGACGGACACTCCTGCGGTGTCATGGTGGCTTTGAATAGCCAATCGGCTGATATCGCTCAAGGAGTCAGTGGGTCGTGGGAATCGACCCATGATGAAGCGAAAGAGGATTTCGACGCTCAAGGAGCGGGAGATCAAGGTCTCATGTTCGGCTATGCCTGCGATGAGACCGATGAATTCATGCCCTTACCCATCACCATGGCTCATGCTATGTCTGCGCGTCTGGCTGAGGTTCGCCATGAGGGGATCTGCCCGTTCCTTCGTCCCGATGGGAAAACTCAAGTATCGGTGATCTACGATGAGAATCATCGTCCAGTGGGAATCGATACCGTCGTCCTTTCAGCCCAGCACGATCCCGATGTGGATGTGGAATCCCAGCTGCGTCCTCAAATGATCGAGCAGGTTATCTCCGTCATCTTGGAACGCTATGGCTGGGCAGATCAAGATCCTCGTATCCTCATCAATCCGACCGGGCGTTTCGTCGTGGGAGGCCCGGCGGGGGATGCCGGTTTGACTGGACGTAAGATCATCGTCGATACCTATGGTGGTATGGCGCGTCATGGGGGAGGGGCTTTCAGCGGTAAAGATCCTTCCAAAGTCGATCGTTCAGCAAGTTATGCGATGAGATGGGTGGCGAAGAATATCGTTGCAGCCGGATTGGCGAAACGATGTGAAGCCCAAGTCAGCTATGCCATCGGATCGGCTCATCCCACCAGTTTTCTCATCGATACATTCGGTACGGGCATTGTCAGCGATGAGCGTCTATGTCAGGCAGCTAAAAAGGTATTCGATTTGCGTCCTGCAGCGATCATCGAGGCATTGGATTTGAAGCGTCCGATCTACAGCGCGACGACCAATTACGGACATTTTGGGCGTCTGTTCCCTCAAGCTACCTGGGAATGTACGGATCGAATTGAAGATCTGAAAGTTGCTTTGAGCTGATCGTTGCCATGAGCGAAGCCCTCATTGCGTCCGAGAGAATTTCGATGGTGGCTAGGGTCATCGTCGATATCCCTCTGGCTCATCTCGATCGGCTTTTCGACTATGAAGTCCCCGACCACTATCGCGATGCGGTAGAGGTCGGGGTTCGCGTTAAGGTTCCTTTCGCTGGGCAAAAGGTAGACGGATATATAGCTGAGCTGGTCTCGCAGAGCGATTCTGGGCGAGCTCTCCATCCGATCGCTAAAGTGGTCACCTCGCGTCCGGTGATGACTAGTGAGCAGATCTCCCTGTTGAGAACTGTGGCAGATCACTATGCCGGCAGGCTATGCGATATGGTGCGCTTCGCCGTCCCCCCTCGTCATGCAGCATCTGAAAAGACAGATGACATATCGTGGCCTGAGCCGATGACACCTCCGATGCCAGGGGGTGGACTTTTCTCCTATACATCGGGGAGGCGCTACCTCGATGAACTAAGCGCTTGCCATCCTCTGAGAGCTTTCTGGCAGGTCATGCCGAGATGGCGCACAGATGTCCATGGTGTTGACGATTGGACCAGAGGTATCGTCCAGGTCACATTGGCTACGATTCGCTCAGGGCGTTCGATATTGATCATCGTCCCCGACGAATACGATGTGGCATATATCCGTCAAGTCTTGGCTCCTGTCGTCGGTTTAGGAGCGATCGCTTTCCTTCATGCAGACGATGGGCGTTCGGTTAGATATAGCAACTATTTGGCGATTCTGGACGGAAAAACTCGGGTTGTCGTGGGGACCCGTAGCGCCATTTACGCTCCAATATGCGACCTTGGAC
>JAEZYG010000019.1 GCA_023419175.1 Actinomycetes bacterium | reverse complement strand
TGTGATAACAGCGCCAACGGATCAAACTGCCTCCCACATAGGATTATGCCTAGAGGTTCTAGATCTGTATTGACAATCCTAACAAAGATATCGCCCAACCCACCGCACAAAACAGGGCGGTGCCCCTTCACCAACAACTCACTCAACCCGACTTGAGAGGCCTTTTTTACCACTCAAACTAGAGTTGAGACGATAGTTCAAATTGAAGGACGCTATATAATAGGTAAACTCTTGTAAGTCGTCATGTTCCCCAGAACGAGTAAAAGTACAGTTTGTGGTTTTGTTTCTCTTGTTCAATTCACTAGAGCGAGAAGATTAGCAGTGCGAGCACATATCAAATCCCAACGGCTCATGGCATATGGAGACTGTGCTCTCACTCACGCGTTAAGGGTTTAAAGATGCATAATGTGGCTGATCTCGTCTCTAGATGGAGCATAGGCTCCGATCTTCGAGACGGTCAGAGAAGATGTCGCTAAGGCCGTCATGATGGCAGATGAAAGCTCTTCTCTCGAAGCGTGAGACAAAGCCAGGCTGGGATCTGCCCCGAGTGCTCCTGCCTTTATAAGACCGGAAATCAATCCAGCCATGAAAGAATCTCCTGCCCCGACAGTATCGCCAACTATGGTGGGGAAAGCATCTACCTGATAGGCAGAGGTAGATGTGTGAGCTATGAGAGCTCCTTCTTTACCGCAAGTGATGACGACTAGGTCAGGTCCTCGATCAAGCCAATCGTTCATCGTCTCGATAAGGTCGCGTCCAGGATAAAGCCATGACAGATCTTCATCAGAAGCTTTTACCACCGTCGCATAGCCTATATGGGATTCAACCTGTGAGCGCACGTGGTGAATCTCTCCCATAATTGAAGGACGGATATTCGGGTCATAGGAGATCGTTCCGATATGAGAAAAAGCACGGATAATCTGAGAGATTCTATCGAAGCCTGGGGTAAGAGTGGCGGCATAGGAACCGATGTGAAGATGGGCAAAATCTTCTAAAGAATCTATCGGAGGAACCTGCCATTCCAGGTCGAAACTATAGCGTGCATGACCAGCAGAATCGATCGTCGCATGGGCGATCGTCGTATGCGATCCTCCTCGGCTAGCAGGAAGAACATGGACACCAGAGGCCGAAGTGAAATTATCGATGAGATGTCCATAATCATCATCTGCCCACCAGGAGGCTAGATGGGTATCATGATGGAGAGCAGCTAAGCCGGCAGCTACATTGAGTACAGAGCCTCCCACAAAATCTTGAATATGCCCATCTTGTGAGACTCGGTCGATCAGAGCTTCGCCTATACAGATGATGGGAACATATGATGCCCTCTGCTCGTCCATATTTTCACTCTAATCCATCATTGTGCGGTGCAATAGCTTGAGCTAAATAAAGAGTCGATAAAAAGATCAATCGCTATAGATCCGGCGATCTAGCATCATCTGCAAACGGCGGTAACTATCAACCGACATGTGGGTCGCACACTGTGATAAATCTGTCCAGTGGATATCGGCGATCTCATCATCGCTGGGCACGATATATTTCGCTTGATCGTTATCGATTACTCCGCCGTCAAATGTGAATTCAACTGCATCTGACCATCCGTTATAAGGAGGCATCCACCCGACGTGAAGAAGAGATCCCAGATGAGGGTCGTAGCCAATCTCTTCATGAGTCTCTCTTTGTGCACCCGCTAAAGGAGATTCACCTTCCTCAACGACCCCTCCTGGCAATGTCCACTCGTCATGATAGGTCGTTTCCACCATGAGGATATGTCCGATCTCATTGCGGATAAGAGTGCGAGCGATAATGCGATGGGTCGGCAGAACCGTATCCATCGTGGCGCAAAAGGCTTCGTCAGAAGCCACATGATCATTCTTTAAAAGGGAATAACAGAATTGATCGACCCAAATTCCGTCGATGCACAGAGAGGAACGCAAACGCCCCTCCCGACGGAAACGCGCCAGATGGAGAGCGTGAAGTCCTTGCCGATCGGTCGTTATCACGCGAGCCTCAACTCGATGAGTTAAACCGCGAGTGAAAATCGAATCGGCAGTCGCTAAAAGTAGTTGAGCTGTCTTCTCAGGATCATCAATCTTCTGCCACGATAGGCGCACAGCTCCATCGATACAATCGATGGAAATCCCATCCCACGAGGTCATCATCTATCACCTTCATAGAGCAGCCATAGCGCGGCCATCGGAGGAACTGTGAGCGATGCCCACGCCCACTCATGATCCTGCGAGCCTTGACGATGGGCTTCAATCACCGCTGGATTGGTGAACATGCCCGTCCCATCGAATTGTTCAGCATCGGTATTGAGGATTTCTTTCCACCGTCCAGCTTTTGGCAAGGTCAGCGGATAGCTCTCATAGGGATCGGGGGAGAAGTTAACGATGACAGCGATCATTTGTCCGTCGGAAGAAAGACGAAGATAGCTGTAGATATTGTGACCTGCATCGTCAGCATTGATCCAACGGAAGCCTTGAGGATCACAATCCAATTCGTAAAGGGCGGGATAGTGAGCTTGAAGTTGATTCATGCATCTTATAAGTTGACGTGTTCCATTGTGTCCCCAGAGGGAATCCACCCACCATTCAAGGCCGTTATTCTCATTCCACTCGCTGCGTTGAGCGAATTCTTGCCCCATGAAAAGAAGCTGTTTTCCAGGGAAAGACCACATGAAGGAATAGAAAGCCTTAAGTGTTGCAAATTTACGCCAGTCATCTTGGGGGATTTTTGTCAGCATGGAGCCTTTGCCATGAACCACCTCATCGTGAGAGATGGGCAAAATGAAATTCTCCGAATAGGCATAGACCATCGCAAAGGTCATATCGTGATGGTGGTATTGACGATAGATAGGATCCAAATTGAGATAGCGCAAGGAATCGTTCATCCATCCCATATTCCATTTGAATCCGAACCCTAAGCCTCCCCAGTCGGTCGGTTTGGTCACCCCATCAAAGCTCGTTGATTCCTCCGCGATCATCGTTACGCCTGGACAGCGTTCGTAGAGATGGCGGTTGACATAACGCAACAGATCGATCGCTTCAAGATTTTCTCGTCCGCCATATTGATTGGGAACCCATTGTCCTTCTGGACGCGAATAGTCCAAATAGAGCATGGAAGCCACAGCATCGACGCGCAAGGCGTCCACGTGAAATTCTTGAACCCAATATAAGGCGTTGGAGACGAGGAAAGATTTCACCTCATTGCGGCCAAAATTGAATACATATGTTCCCCAATCGAGCTGTTCTCCTTGACGAGGATCGGCATGTTCATAGAGAGCTGTGCCATCAAAACGTCCCAAAGCCCAATCGTCTTTCGGGAAATGGGCGGGAACCCAATCCAAAATAACCGAAATGCCAGATGCGTGGAGAGATTCGACCAGATGACGGAAATCATCCGGTGTGCCCAAACGGGCATCTGGAGCGAAATAACCGCTGACCTGATATCCCCAGCTGCCAGGGAAAGGATGAGCCATCACCGGCATGAATTCCACATGGGTATAACCCATCCAATTCAGATAGGGAGGGAGTTGTTCTGCCAATTCCAAATAGGTCAGCCCAGGACGCCAACTACCCAAATGCATCTCGTAGATGCTCATCTGTTCGCGATAGTGATCTTTTCTAGCTCGTTGAGCTAGCCAGTTGGATTCACCTTCACCCCATTCATAGGATGATTCCCATACGATCGAGGTATTGGATGGCGGCAAATCACAAAAGCGGGCGTAGGGATCGGCTTTATCCTGCCACGAACCATCGTGGTGATGGATGCGATATTTATAGTGAGCCCCGATCTGAACCCCTTCGATCCATGTCGCCCATACTCCAGAACCGGGAACAAGGCGCATCGGCTGGGGTTGCCAGGCATTGAAATCGCCGATCACCTCTACCCGAGCAGCATTTGGAGCCCAGACGGAGAAACGAGCACCGTCAAGATCTCCGCGTTGATCGTCGTGGACGGTGACGAGATGACAACCTAAACGTCGCCACGCCTCTGTATCGCCTCCTTGATGGAAGCCTTCTAGATCCCAGCCGGTCAGGTTGCCAAACTCGTCGTGCATGATATTCCTCTCAATGGGCCTGGACGCTGAAGATATGACACGGTTGTGATGGGGATAGCGAGACATAGTTACGCTCATCCCACACATAGTGAGCTCCAGTGAGCTCATCGTGTACCCCAAGAAGAGTTCCAGATTCAAAACCGAGCGAAGCCATATCCACAACGACTTCTCCCGTGACATTCTCATGGGGATTCAAACTGACCACCACGATCACCCGATCGTCACCATCGCATTTAGCGAAAGCGAAAAGGTCATCGCTGGATGTATCAAATACATAGCTATGGCGCAATTGTTGTAATGCAGGATGGGCGCGTCTGATCTCGTTAAGACGCTTCATCAAGAGGTTCAAATTTGGCTCGGCATTGAGATTGCGCGGACGGTATTCATATTTTTCTGAATTGAGATACTCTTCACCTGCAGCAGCTAAGGGTTCAAATTCAAAATGCTCAAACCCAGAATAGATTCCCCAGCTCGGAGACATCATAGAGGCCAAAATCATACGGATAGCGAAAGCTGCCGGCGCCCCTGAGCGAATCGACATCGGATTGATATCAGGAGTGTTGACAAAGAAATTAGGACGCATGAAATCAGCGGTCTCATAGGCGACCTCTTTGAGATAGGATCCCAATTCTTTCTTCGTATTACGCCAGGTGAAATAGGTATAGCTCAGATGGAAACCGACCTTCCCTAAAGTCTGCATCACTTCTGGACGACTGAAAGCCTCTGCGAAGAATAAAACGTTGGGATGATCCTTATGAACCTCGCTGATAAGCCAATCCCAGAAATTCACAGGTTTCGTATGGGGATTATCCACCCTGAAAATCGTCACACCGTGGTCGATCCAGAAATTGATGATGCGCAATACCTCGCGGTAGATACCGTCACGATCTTGATCGAAATTGATGGGGTAAATATCTTGGTATTTCTTTGGAGGGTTTTCCGCATAGGCGATCGTCCCGTCCAATCGGGTGGTGAACCATTCGGGATGTTCTTTTACCCAGGGATGATCGGGAGATGCCTGAAGAGCAAAATCCAAAGCGATTTCGATCCCCAAGGAATGAGCTTTGGCTACGAAACGATCAAAATCTTCAATCGTTCCCAAATCGGGATGAATCGCATCGTGTCCGCCATCTGGTGATCCGATAGCCCAGGGCGAACCGGGCTCACCGTCCTCAGCGTTCAAAGAATTATTGCGACCCTTCCTAAACTGCATCCCGATCGGATGGATAGGCGGGATATAGGCAACATCGAAACCGTGAGCGGCGATATGTTCCAAAGTCTCATGGCAGCTATCAAAATTCCCCGATGTCCATTGTCCTGTGAGTGGATCTTGATAAGCCGACTGAGAACGCGGGAAGAATTCATACCAGCTTCCAAAAAGAGCGCGCTGACGATCTACTTGAATGGGATATTCAGCGCTTGGAGTAGCAAGCGGACGGCGAGCGTGGATAACCATGACTTGATCCAATTGAGGATCGAGGGTGGTCTTCACTAAAGTATCGGGATCTGCAGCAGGGTGGAGACGTCCAAGAGCTTCACGCAAGATGACTACATCATCGCAAGCATTTAAGCCGATGGCATGCTCGATCGCCTCCGTGATGAGCTCGCGTCCTTCAGCGCACATGAGCTCAACATCCATCTGGGCGGCGAATTTGATCTCAGCATTATGACGCCAGGTATGCCAATCGTCAGACCATGCCTCGATGTGGAAAGTCCAATCTCCTTCTCTTTCCAAACGGATCTCGGCTTGCCAGATGTCGAGTCCTTCGGGCCAAATCTGATG
>JAEZYG010000060.1 GCA_023419175.1 Actinomycetes bacterium | reverse complement strand
GATTGGATTTGGACGATATCCGTCTGCTTGCACCGGTAATTCCTCGTTCCAAAGTGATGGCTGTCGGACGCAATTACTCAGCTCATGCTCTCGAATTGGGTAATGAGATTCCTCAAGAGCCGTTGATCTTCATGAAACCCAATACGGCTGTGATCGGTCCAGGTGAGCCGATCATTTTGCCGTCCTTATCGAAACGGGTTGATTTTGAAGGAGAATTGGCGATTGTCATCGGACGTATTTGCCGCCATGTACCTCTCGAGAGAGCTCACGAGGTGATCTTTGGCTATACGGTAGGAAATGATGTCTCAGCTCGAGATCTAACAGAGCCAGGAGGACCATGGACGAAGGGGAAGTGCTTTGATACCTTCTGTCCTCTCGGTCCGTGGATTGTCACACATATGTCCGTCGAGGAAGCAGACGATCTATCGTTAGTGACCAGTATCGGCTCTACTGTCTACCAAAATTCTTCAACGAATCAGATGATCTATTCGGTGGCGAAATTGGTCAGCTTCATTTCGCAGATATGCACCTTACTTCCAGGAGATGTCATCTTGACTGGAACTCCGCAAGGAGTGGGAGCGATGAAAGATGGCGATAAGGTAAGCGTCGAAATCGACGGAATTGGTACCTTGACCAACCCTGTAGTCGCTGAAGAATGAAAGATGACAAGACAGCCATTTGCATTTGAGGTGACAAAAGGCTAATGTTTCTGATCGTGCCGGGAACGGTACACCCCTGGGGTATGGGGTAATTGGCAGCCCGCCGGATTCTGGTTCCGTTAGTCCAGGTTCGAGTCCTGGTACCCCAACTCGTCAAGTAATTGGCGAACTGCTACAATCAAATAGTTGCTTTGCAACACCTGGCCCCGTAGTGTAGTGGCCTAGCACGCGGCCCTCTCAAGGCTGTAACGGCGGTTCGAATCCGCTCGGGGCTACCAGGTATCCCTCCCTGAGGAGGGATTTTTTATTTCCTACCCGGAAGTACCGATTAACCGATGACTCTCACCGATTCGGCTTGGTGACCTCGGACGGACCGTCCGATGGTGAATTCCACACGTTGCCCTTCCTTCAACGAGCGAAAACCATGTCCCGCAATCGCCGTATAGTGGACGAAGATATCGTCATGACCATCAACGGAGATAAAACCATATCCCTTTTCGGCGTTGAACCATTTGACGGTTCCGCAAGCCATCGTCTCTCCTCATAGATCGTTGTGTAAACCACTCATCTCCACTTTGGCATATCAGGAGATATCAGCGCATATCTGTCGTGGCTAATCTGAAAAAGATTGCGAAGTGAGACAATATATCTATGGCTTCTCACTCATCTATCCGTCTTCTTGCCCCTCAACGACATGAGTGGGTGGATAGACTGGATGATGAGCAAAGGGATACCGTCGCCCGATGCAATGCAGGGGAGAGCTTCATCGTTGAAGGAGGGCCTGGTAGTGGAAAGACGACAGCCATGCTCGCCTGTATCTTCGAACGCTATCGTCATACCACGTCTTTAGACTCAATGGCGATCTTGACCGCCTCCCGCTCACAAGCTCAACGTTTAAGAACCCAGATCGTCGATCACCTTAACTGCTCCCAATCGGGAATGCAGATCACCACCGTTCATGGATGGGCACAACATCTTCTACGCCATGCCAATGCGGATATGTCCTTGTTAACGGCTCCAGACCAAGAGATGATATTGCGTCAACTTCTTGAAAAGAGCACTGTTAGGTGGCCATCGGAACTCACAGAAGCGATTTCAACCCCTCAATGCGCTCATCAATTGCGTTCAACATTGGCAACAGTGCGTCAATGGGGGTGGGATCCTGAGGATCTGATTGAAGCTGGAGTGATTCACAAACGTGCGGAGTGGGAAGCTGCAGGAGAATTCTTCAACGAATATCTCGACGTTCTCGATGCTCAACAACTTATCGACTATAACGAACTGATCGTTCGCGCTCGTCTTGCATTGACTGAGGAAGATATAAGTCGACGTATCGTGAATCAGACATCGGTTATTTTCTGTGATGAATACGCTGAATACGATGCGGGAATGATCGATCTATTGGCACAGTGTCATCATGCTGGAATTCAGATATGCGCTTTTGCCGATAGCGATACTTCGATCTATCACTTCAGAGGAGCCGATCGGCGGGCGGTGAGCGATTTTGAACGTCTTTTCACCTCCTCTGCTCAGGTGAGCCATCTACGTCTTAGCACTCCTCATCGCTATCGTGGATCTCTTGCTGGAGTTATCGATTCTTTTGAACGCACTATTCCGATTGCGACTGATCTGCGAGGCTATCAAGATCACCGAAGAAAAGCAGATCATAGCGATGATCCAGATAGGGTAAAAGCAATCGCCTCTGAGGATATCGACGATCAATTCGATACCATCGCTACCTATCTTCATCGCTGGCATCGTCAAGGGATTCCCTGGGAGAAAATGGCGATTATCACCGCGTTGGGATCGGGACATAGCGCCCAGATCGCCTCCCAGATCTCCAAACGAGCTATTCCAGTCATATCGCGTGACCAACAACGCGCTCTAGGCGAGCAGATCGCTGTGCGTCACCTTCTCAGAATTCTTATCATCGCTCTCGATATCGTCCAAAAACGGCATACGGATTGGTCTATAGTGATCGATGCGTTCACCTCTCCAATCTCGACCATTTCCTATCGTGATCTGCGTTTCTACCAGCGTCTTTTGGTGAATAAGGCTCATCAAGCAGGACGAAGCTATCGCCGTTCAGAACAGTTATTAGCAGACGAGATTCTTGTCGGTGATCTTTCTGTTGGTGATGAGAGATGCCAACCTATCTCCGATCTGCGATCCTTGATCGAGACTGTCGTTGCAATGATTGAAAACGGGGATAATCCCGCCTCGATCTTGTGGACGATATGGACAGCTTCTACATGGCCACAACAATTGCGCACTCTCGCCCTTTCAGGTGGAGATCAGGCGCCGGCTGCCAATCGAGATCTCGACGCTGTGATCGCCCTTTTCGATCGGGCTGAACGCCATATCGATAGTCAAGGAATAGCTGCTATCCAAAACTTTTGCGACCAGATCCTAGGGCAACGTATCGCAGCCGATACTCAAAGAGAAAGCACTCCTTGGCATCTTGGGGTCTTTGTGGGAACGATCTATCAGGCGAAAGGTCTCGAATGGGATGCTGTTGTCATGGTAGGTCTTGAAGAAGGCCATATGCCCCATATCCAGATGAAAACTCCTCTGATCGGAGTTGAGGATTTAACCCGTGAGGGACAGATCGTCCACGTTGATCTACGTACACGGATCGCTGATGAACGCAGACGATTCCTCTGCGCTATCTCGAGGGCGCGCTCCCACCTTCTACTCTCATGTGTACGTGGACGTGCAGATGATCCCGTGGCTCGTCCATCCGATTTCGTTACCGATGCTTCCTTGACCTGGGAAGAAGATAGCCCTTCTCAGATGAATTTAGACGATCTGATCGCTCATCTGCGACGTATCGGTATCGATTCTTCATCCTCTGCCGCATTGCGTTATGCCGCCGCTCAACAATTGGCATGGATCGCTTCGCAAAGAGATGATCGCAATCGCTTGATCGCTCCTGCAGCAAATCCTCAGCAATGGTGGTCGGCACGAGGATATACCCAACGTGACGATGCTTCGTGGACGCGTCCACCGATCTATCTGACAGGTAGCCATACCGAATCCCTCCTGCGCTGTCCACGTCAATGGGTTCTATCTCGTAAAGCAGGTGGGAATGTGCCGACTTCTCAGGCGATGACGATAGGTACTCTTATCCATTCCATTGTTCAAGAAGCGACGATGAAGAAATTCTCCTTGACCCAGATGAGGCAATGCCTTGACGATGCCTGGAAGAACCTAACGTGGTCGAGTGAGTGGGAATCGAAAGCGGCATATGGTGTTGCCGAATCCGCTTTGTCCAGTTTCGATCTGTGGAATCGTCACGAAGAGCATAGTCGCGTTATCGCAGTGGAATATCCATTCAGCTATACGGTGAATATCCAAGGAATTGATATTTGCGTGATGGGGACGGTTGATCGCCTAGAAGTGACCAGCGAAGGTGCTGTGAGGGTGATTGATTTCAAAACATCTAAAACGGCTCCTTCAAAGGAAAAAGTTTCTCAGATGGATCAGCTTGGTATCTATCAGTTGGCTGTCCGAGAAGGGGTTTTTCATTCGTTGACCGATTCAACTATCCTCGCTCCAGCTGAGGCTGTCTATCTATGTAAGGTGAAGGCGAATGGAGAACCTACCGTCCGCGAACAGCCGAGTTTAGACCCAGGCGAACAGACATGGGTTCATGAGCATCTCTATCAAGCGGCTCGCTATATCGTCGATAAGAATTTCTGTGCTATCGCCAACGAATACTGTTCGTCATGTCCGTTTATCCATGACTGTCCAGCCCAGGAAGGTCGCTGAGATGGCTTCGATTACCCGTTCAGATCTATGTGACATGCTGAAAATTCCCTTCAGCGATGAACAGCTCGATGCAATCTGTGCTCCTTTAGAACCGGCGGTTATCATCGCTGGTGCCGGTACGGGAAAGACCACAGTCATGGCTGCCCGAGTGGTATGGCTTGTCGCCACCGGACAGGTATCTGTGGACAAGGTTCTAGGCTTGACATTTACCCTCAAGGCGACCGCTCAGTTAGCTGAACGTATCGAAGAAGCGCTTGCTCAGGCGAATCTCAACGATCGCACGATGATGGCAACGATTTCTACCTATGATGCCTTCGCTGCTTCCTTGGTGAGCGAACACGGGTTGCGTTTGGGAATGGATAGCGATGTGACGATGATGGCAGATGCTACCTCCTATCGTCTGGCGGCAGATGTGGTCGCATCGTCAAGTGATGTGATCGATCATCTGTCGAGTTATACCGCTGCCACGATCGCTGAAAAAATCGTCACTCTCGATGCGGCAGCTCAATCCCATCTGCTCGATATCGACAAGATCACTAGCTATGGGAAGTCTTTAAGAGCATCGCTAGATGAGATTCCCCTATGGAGAGGGAAAGAATTAGCGGCGGTCAAACAGGCAAAAGAAGCCATTATCAATCGAGATGAATTGCTCATGCTCGTTCAGCGCTATCGGGAGGTAAAAGCGCGTTATCGCCTGGTCGAATTCAGCGATCAGATGGCGTCTGCCGCTCGCCTAAGTAGCGATATCAAGGTCTTGTCATCGATTATGAGACAGCGATATCACGTGGTCTTATTGGACGAATATCAAGATACTTCGACCGCTCAAGCGATGGTATTGAAAGCGTTATTTTCTGGAGATAACCGCGAAGACGGACGTGGACATCCCATCACTGCAGTGGGGGATCCTTTCCAAGCGATCTACGGATGGAGAGGAGCAGCCCCTGGAAATATTTTACAATTCAATGACGACTATCCGCTCGCTGATGGAAATCCATCTACTAGCTATTCTTTGAGAACGAACCGGCGTTCCCTACCTGCAATCTTGGAAATCGCCAATAAAGTGAGCGAGCCTTTGAGGAAGGATCCACGTCTGCGTCCACGACATGACAGGGCAGGCGAACAGATCTTGATTCCCCCTCCGCACTCGCATGGGGGAGAGGTTAGCTGTGCTGAATTTAATACCGTCGACGAGGAGATGGCATGGATTGCGCGCCACTTACATCAGCTTCATCGCGATGACGATTCTCTCGAGTGGAAAGATATGGCGGTTCTCACCCGCACCAATAGCGATATTTCACTGGTCTATCGTCATCTCAGCGATGCAGGGATTCCCGTTGAGATTGTCGGTTTAGATGGTTTACTCAGCATCGATGTTATCGCCAATATCCGCTCGATGCTCACCTTGATTCTCGATCCCCATAACAATGTTGAGATCGTGCGTTTGCTTTCATCTCAACGGTGGAAAATCGGGGTAGACGATCTTATCGCTCTCAACCGCCATGCCCGTACCCTTGTCCGCGGGGAGCATGAAGATGATCCCCTTCGCAATCACAATGGTGGAAAGGTCATACGTGATTCCAGTGAAGAGCCTTCGCTAGCCGATGCTTTGAAAGATCTCGATCAGATTGACCTCACTTTGACAGCTCGCCAACGTCTAGCGGCATTCAATGCTGAGATGGAATATCTCTCCCGTTTTCGCAATGAGACGGCAAGCGAAGTGATCGATCGGATCATTACCTCCAGCGGGGTCATGACTGAGCTTCAATCCCGATGCGACGAAGATCCTCGCGTGGTGCAGATTTCCCATTTTCGTCGCCTTGTCGATGCCTATGTGGATGTGGACGGACAGGGCAGTATCGCTGGTCTATTAGCGTGGTTTGATGCTGAACAAAACTATGGGAAGGGTTTGGAACAAGCGACTATCTCATCTAGAGATTCCGTCAAGATCATGACGATGCATCGTTCAAAAGGTTTGGAGTGGCAGATAGTCGTCATTCCCAACCTGACACATAATGTTTTTCCCTCGCTGAAAGCTGAAAGCTGGGTCAATCGCTGTGAGGTAATTCCCTATGCTTTACGTCAAGATCGTGATTGGCTTCCCCAATTGCTCCAGGTAGATGCCACATCGCTCAAATCCTATCCTGACGAGCTGAAATCCTATGAGAAAGCATCTGAAGACCGTCTTGCCTATGTCGCTTTTACCAGAGCGAAACGTCACCTGATCGCCACATGTCACGGGTGGGAGCCCAAGATTGTGAAGGCAAAAAGCAGATCTCCTTATTTTGAGCAGATCGCTCAAAGTCTGCCAGAAGAACAGCTAGTGACCTATCCGATTGATCTGACCAATCCTTATGACAACGATGATGAGGCGATGGAATGGCCATGTAACGATGAACAGATCGATACGGTGCAATCCCTCGCTCATACGGTGCGATCCATCATGGAGAATGGATACGACGAACAGATTCTTGCCACTTTGGACGAAGAGGAGTACGCCCACTATGTCAGTTGGGCTCGTAACGCCCAGCTAGAAGTTGATGCTCTCTATGAGCGCAGACGATCCATCGATACCATGCATATTCCCTTGTCCATTCCGGCTTCACGATTCATCACAGCTACTCATAAACGTGATCTTTTCGTCGAATCTTTACTCAGACCAATGCCACGTCCGTTGAATCTGGAAGCTTCGCAAGGATCGCGTTTTCATGCATGGCTTGAGCAACGCTATTCAACGTTGATTCCCGATAGTCTTTTCGATATCGATCCCTATGAGCAAAGCGCTGAGCTCATTGAATCGAAAGATGATCGGCTGCTGTCTGAGCTGAAAGAGAAATTCTTAGACGGTCCCTATCGAGATCGCATTCCATATGCGATTGAACATAGCTTCGTCCTTTTCCTCGAAGGGCAGCAGATCAGAGGACGGATCGATGCCGTTTTTACATCGACAGATGATCGCTATGACTATCAGATTGTCGATTGGAAAACTGGGAAAGCCCCTTCCGATCCACTCCAGCTTTCCTTATATCGTCTCGCATGGGCTCATATATATGGGCTTCCTCTTGAACGAATCGATGCCGTTTTCTATCACGTAAGAGATGGGGTGATCGAACGTCCCTCTCTGATAGGAGAAGAGGAGATCCGTAAAATCTATCGAGACTTGTTGAACAATCCCGATAGATCCGATCGAGACGTCCAGATGCAGAATTGTTCCTTGTCGCTTGATGAGGAGAGCAACGATGACTGCTCTTGATCTTCATGGATGGGATTACCCCTCTGTTATCGACCGTGCCATAGCATTGCGTAGCGATGACTATCTCGATCAACTATGGCGAGATCCTCAAGCACGAGTGATCGAAATCGATAGGAACGATAAAATCCGCTATCCCATCTGTGGGATGCGGACTAGCGGCTCGCGGCAAGGAACGATCTTTCTCGGTCTATGCGAAGGGGACCCCTATTTCGCCCGTAGGGTTTATTCCATCGATGGGATCACCTATCGAGATCCTCGTCTATCCGCTAGGGATTATCAACTGATTTCAACGGCTTTAGCGATATGGAAATGGCAGGAGTCCACCCGCTATTGCCCTCAATGCGCTCATGGCCTTGTCTTTTCATCACATGGGTATAGCGCTACGTGTAGTGGGTGTGGACAAGAGGTTTTTCCCCGCATAGATCCGGCTGTTATCGTCGCTGTTCTCGATAGCGATGACCGTCTCTATCTCGCCCACAACCGTCAATGGGTAAAAGGGAGGATCTCAGTCTTGGCGGGATATATCGAAGCTGGTGAGTCAGCAGAACAGGCGATTTATCGAGAGATCCTAGAAGAAAGTTCGCTGACTATCAGCGCGATGAAATATCTGGGAAGCCAACCGTGGCCGTTTCCGCGTTCATTCATGCTTGCCTATGCTGCTCTTGCGAGTGGGGAAGATCGTGTCGATGGCGATGAATTGCAGTGGGGTAAATGGTATCGACGCGATGAGTTGAGAGCCGAGATAGAAAAGAAAACGATTACAGTGCCGCCTCCAGGCTCTATCGCCCATGCCATGGTGGACGGATGGCTTCAATCCACGATCACCTCATCGCTATTCGCCCTGTGATAATCCGGCTTTGGATAGACGAGCAGCAAGACGTGTCGCTCGACGAATAGGTGTGGCGATTGCTGTCTCGATCGATGCCTGAGAGCCGATAATGCGTACCTGGGTTCGGGCACGGGTGATAGCCGTATAGAGAAGTTGACGGTTGAGTAAGGGAGAGTTTTCGTCTGGAAGAATGAAACTCACCCGATCGTATTCAGATCCTTGTGATTTATGAACCGTCAGGCAATGCATCGTGATCGGCTCTCCCAAGATCCACGGCGAGACTAGACGGGCATGTCCTCCCGCGCTGAGAGCAATTCGCGCACTGTCATGGTCATAGATGACCACACCGGTATCACCATTGGCGATCTGGACATCATGAGCATTGCGTGTGACCAAAAGAGGACGTCCTGGATACCACAAGGTGCGTTCATAATCGGTGAAGGTGGCGCGTAATTGGGCAGAGATCGCTCGAGACCATGCATTTACTCCGTAACGTCCTTCACGGTGAGCGCACAGAAGACGGTGTGAGTCGAGAATACGTACAGCTTCGTTGGCTCGCTGATCGATATCGCCCTGTCCGCATGCAATTTCAACTAATAAGCGATTTTGTTTTTCGATATCCGTCCACAAAGACGTGAGGTGATGGAGTTGAGAAGGATCGGGATCGATATCGACCCATTCAAGAATCTCGCTGTTATGAACAAGGTCGAGAAAATGTGTGCTATCTCCTTGACGTATCGCATGGGCTGCTTCAGCGAGATCCCCTGAATAGCGGTAAGTATGTCTCAAAGTGCTGACCGTGCTGACAGGACGATCAGATACAGTGGAAAGATCGGCTTTCGCCACATCGTCAAGGACGTTTCCCGCATCGACGCTGACGAGTTGATCGGCATCTCCTACCAGAATCAAGCGACTATGGGCAGCGAGAGCTTGTAATAAAGCATCCATGAGAGGAAGAGAAATCATGGAGACCTCGTCGATGATGACGCAATCACTGGGGATGGGATGCTGGCTGTTATAGCGGAATCCTTGAGCAGGAATCGCTCCGAGGAGGGAATGAACTGTTGTTGCTTTAGCTAAATCTACATGGGAGAAGCGAATATTATTTTTCAATAGTTGAGCATCGAAAGATTGTTGGATTCGAGCGGCAGCTTTTCCTGTGAAAGAGGCCAGATGGACACGCACAGGTTCATCGACAAGACGATCGTAGACGGCAAGCAATTTTGCGATCGTAGTGGTCTTGCCTGTTCCAGGACCTCCTGTAATCAGTGCAATCGGTGAGAGTAGGGAGTTTTTGACAGCATGATATTGATCGCTGTCGCGTTCATCGGCGGAGAAAACGGCATCGAGTGCTTGGTCCAGACGGTGGGAATCGGAATCTAGAGGATATGACAGATGAGAAAGGATTTCCTTGCAGATACGAGTTTCAGTAAGCCAATCCCGCTCAAGATAGAGCACTTTGTCAATCAAACGCGCCGGGTAACAATTGGGGGGAGCATCCTCATCGGTGGTGACTAGAGGAGAAGATGCGATACGTTCCAGCCAGCTATCGTTCGCAGGCCAAGCTGAAACGATCTGATCGATAAGGGATTGTTCGCAGTCGGTATCGGGCATGAAACGCTCTTGTGCTTCTGAAATCGGTAGGCAGGTGGAGCCCGCTAACGAGGATTCAAAAGCCAATGCGATAGCTAAAAGAACATCGGGATCTTTCTCTTCGTAGAGATAAGAAAGTTGACGTGCGCAGTGGACGGAAGCGAAAGAGAGCATACCTGCCTGGGAGAAAAGTTTGATCGTTCCTTCAGCGATGATCGATATCGTCTCGTTTTTCACCCTTATTCCTCCCCGCCAAGAATCTTGGAGGCTGCCACGATCATATCCGCAGGTGGTCTCCATATCATCACTCCAGTTGGCATGGATGAGATGACAGGATTATTCGGGCCAGACATTCCGCGCACGAAAAGATATCCCACTCCGCCCAGATGACGATCAGGATCGTAGTGAGGAAGTCTCCATGACAGGAGACGGTGGACGGCAGCACAATAGATCAATGCCTGAAGGGGATAGTGAGCGGCAATCATCATTTGACTCATCGTCTCTGCGGTGTAAAGACCGACATGGTGGGGATCGACAGGAGAAGGAAAACGATTCGTCTTGTAATCGACCACGACATAGCGTTCAGGATTGTCAAGATGGATTAAAGCATCGATAGAGCCGGTAAGGAAACCGGCTAGAGCCTTTGTTCCAGCCTCACTGGAGGCAAGATAATCTCCATATGCTAAAAAGGGATGATCGGAGCAATAGCGGCTAAAGAGCATGGCGAGATCTGTCACATGACGGCGATTCCGATCTCCTAATGACATGGTGAAGTCCATCTCGCAGATGATGCGTTGAGCGCCCAGATCGGAAAGGGAGGCTTGATCGCATAGATCTCCAAGCGGCGTTGTCATCGCCTCATCGATGCCGTCAATCAGTGCGCTGTGATCTAGATCGGCAATGGCATATCGAGGTGCATATAAACGGATCTGTTCTTCGAGACGGTGACGGCGTTGAGGATCTGCTGGATCAACATGTTCAAAAAGCAGATGGACGAGTGATCCAAATTCGCTACCAGACGGGCAATTGGCTAAAGATGACACAGGCAAGGTCGTCTCATCGCCCCCAGGATCAATAGGAAGTGCATCGATATCAGCCTCATCGTCAATACCACTCATAGCAGGGATAAGAACAGATGAACTATGCGCGTGGCGAGTCAGTCCGGAATAGGAGGTGCGTGTCCAATCACGATCGATATGCGAAGTGAAATATCTCACTGTCAGGTCGGGACAATCCGTACCGTCTAGACGGTAGCGAGGAGATTTTTCTTCTCCTATAGCCGTGACAGATATGGACTCTATCGGGGGGATAGCGGCGCGGGGGAGGGGGAGAGATAACGGTGGGATACCCGATTGTCCAGTGGAGAACCATAGACGATGGATAGGGCTGGATTCAGTTTTGTCCATCGGCGCCCACCACATCACCAAATGGGATTGTGCTCGGGTACACGCCACATAGAATGCCCGTAAAGATTCTGCAGCTTCTTCCATCACGGTTGCTTTGACGATCTCTTGAGGAGAATGACTCGGGTATAGATCCAGCAGACGTTGTCCATCTCGGTGAATGATACGAGGGCTCGACTGAGCGCTTCTTTTCCTGGCATAGGAAGAAAATGGGGCTTCTGGCAATAAGACGATGGGGAATTGAAGCCCCTTAGCCTGGTGAATCGTCATGATCTGAATGCTGGAACGCTCAGTTGACAAACGTCTTGTGATAGAGGCAGAAAAAGGAAGGAAACCGTGCTCAATCGCCGCTTTCAACATATCGAGCAGTGCTCGTCCGCGAATCTGATGGACAAGTTGAGCCTCATCTAATAAACGAGCGATATGGCGAATATCTGTCAGCATCTGCTCGCCTCCATCGCTGCCCAATAAACGCTCATAAAGCCGGTTCTCATTGGCGAGATAGTCGCAGATCGCTGAGGCAGAATGTTGTTCTAAGAGTTGGGAACAACGCAAGATCTGTTCCACCAAGTCCATGATCGCATCGCTGTCATCGTCCAAAAGATCTTTTAAAGTCCACCCCATCAAGGAGGTTAAGGCGGCTCGCCGGATAGCTCGTTGACTCCTGGTCAAGACAGCTTCAAGAAAGGTTACCCACTGCTGAGCTGCTTCGGTGTCAAGAACACTTCCCTCACCGCTGAAGATCGCCGGATAGCCTTGGGCGCGCAGTTGAGATTGAATGAAACGACCCATCGCGTTAGACGAGACCAAAACTGCGATATCGCGACATTCCACCATCCGCCACCTATGATCTGCTCCCATCTGCTCGTAGATTTCATAGTCGCTATGCGGGTCAATCATCTGGTCTATATAGGAGATCAGATCTGAGACGATTTTTTTCTTCGTCGTTTGATATCCAAGTTTTTTCCCAGATGCGCATCGCATGATGACAGGCTCAGCGATTGATGAAGGAAATCTCATCCGAGAATTGCGATGATGGACCTGAAGTCGTGGCAGATAGATATTGTCGCTAGTAGAGGTAAAGGATGAATCGCCAAAAAGATTCTCAATAGCTCGCACCACCGGCTCATCACTTCGATAATTATGCGTCAGTGAATAACAGGTGATCTGCGGACGAGATCGTACTGCTAAATAGGTTTCGATATCTCCTCCTCGGAAGCGATAGATCGCTTGTTTGGGATCGCCAATCATCATGAGTACGGATGATGAGAGAAAAGCCTTTTCGATAAAATCCCATTGGAGTGGGTCGGTATCTTGAAATTCATCGATCATCACGACAGGAAAGCGATTGCGCAATATCTCGGAAGCTCGCTTCCCACGCTGAGGATCATTTAAAGCGTTGACCAAGCGCACGATCATATCGTCATAGCTCATGAGACGTTGACATCGCTTACGCTTTTCAAATTCTTGACGCAAAGTCTGGACATACTCATCGAGAAATGCCATGGACTCAACACAATAGGTCTTCTCATTGAGATGGAAGAGAGCTTTTCTCCCCACCTCATACCAGAGCTGGAAATCCACCCGAGGAAAGCGACGATGAAAATCCAACGAGAGGTCATAGATGACTTCATCGATAAGAATGGAAAAATCCTCGACAGCCTCGCTGGCATCGTCATGGTCTGCCATGATGCCCAATTCATTCAACATCCTATGGGCAAATCCGTGCAGGGTATAGATCGGTGCTTGATCGATCGAGGCGATCGCTTTTTTAAATGATGAGATCAGCTCAGGATAAGAATCGAGCGGCCACGACGAGACGATTCGTCGAATCGCTTCATCTTCGATCAGATCCACACTATCTGCCTGTAAAGCTCGAAGAAAATCGTGTAGACGAGCGTAAATACCATCGCGCAATTCCGCATTGGCTCGCCGAGAGAAGGTGACGCTCAAAAGGGAATCGATCGGGAATCCTTCCGCTATGAACCGCGCGATCATAAACGAAAGGGTGTACGTCTTACCTGTCCCGGCGCTGGCTTCTAAAAGAAGCGGATGTCCAGGTTCGGGAAGGGGCTGGCATAGATCGAAAGGATATATAGGCTGCTCAGAAAGATTCATAGTGCAGATGCTCCTTGATCGGATCTAAAAGCCAATGGGATAGCCTGGCGAAACGCTGTGTGAAGTGCGGGTTGCCAGGATCTGTCGTAGATGAAGGTAAGGACGTCAACTCCTTATAGGAAGTGAAAAGCTGCGCCCAATTCGCATCTTTCTCACATAGAGAATCGTAGAGTCGACGAGCTTTATCCTCATGATCGCTGATTCCGGTAGTGGATGCGATAAATTCGTCTGCCACTTTGATCGGTAGAGGAAGAGGACGTTCCAAACCGTCTCGGTAGATGTGCACCATTTCTCGAGCCAGATCGTAAGCCTTCTGCTGATCCAAAGGTGAAAGGTGGCATATACTTCGTGAGCCGGCTGCAATCCCCTCTTTGATCTTATATCCGTTAGCGCATGCAAAGACGAGAGGGATCCACACCTTGAGGATATCGTCTGCTTTGACCGAGACGAAACGATTCACCACGTAGCGTCCATCGATCAAAGGTAAGCGCATGTGGCAGGTGATGGACTCATCCCAACGGATATCTATCCAATGCGAACTTCCATTCAAATAGCGACGATGGGCATTGACCGCACTCACTACTCGACGATAGGACGATGGAGATATCGAATCTTGATCCAAGATCACCTTGCCCGATAGAGCGAGCATTTTGTGAGCCATATCAAAATCGATACCGGACATAGCGAGACGGTAAAGATAGTCATGACATGACCAGCGGTCAAGACTATCCATCTTGACGGGCAGATCGGTCTTGGGTGGGCGAGAAAAATCGCGCAGATCGATATGGGCTTGACGCAGGAAAGATGCCGCCGGATTGAGATAAAAAGAGATGAGATCTCCAAGATCGATATCGATATTCTCACCGATATTTCGCTGGAGCGGTCTTTGCTCATCGCGCTTTTCTTCTCGAGGAAGTAAAGAACTATGAGCCCCCCTATAGGAGAGAGGATCGTAACTAAAAGGATCGCCATGATCGAATTCCGACCATCCATAGGGAAGAAGATGATGAATCCGCTCAGTGATCTGTGAGGGGGAAAATGAGCATTGCAGATTGTGAATCACCCTATGATCGAGATGGCGTCGTCCGGTGACATCGTCAGCATTTTCATAGATCACAACGATTTTCGAGCGCGCAGAAAGACATGCATCGACCAAAGCCTGCTCGTGACGTTTACGAGGATCGCATGTCCATAACAGATCAGCTCTGATGTGGCCTAAGAGGTCATCTCCGCTGTCTTCCCCCTTGGTGGGGAAGGAAAGATCGTCAAGACCGAGAAAGACCACAGCATCGGATTCAATAGCTTGCATATCGCCCAATTCGGTGATCGTCAACGAGCCGTTGAAGTAATTGATCCGATCAATTCCTTGCTGAGCGACAGCGCGCACCCACCCAGCGAAATCTCCATGATCGAGAAGAGTCGTTCGGCTATGAGTTTCCAATTCGCAAGCAACAGAGTAAAGATGATGAATCATCCAGCGATCATCAAAACTTTGAGGGGCGAAAAGATCGCATATCTCGCGCAGACATGATGCCCATATGGACGGTTCAGCTGTCTGGGAAAAATAGGAAAAGATCTTGCGGATACGTGAAACAATCTCGGCGAGGGTGCCGATGAGAGGCCCATTGGATAAGTCAACATATTCAACAGGCAGAACATATTTAACTGGCCTCATGTCTCCAGGATCGCTCACCAACGAAAGAAGGAGTCTTTCTATCCCTTGATACCAGGTGGATTGGAGAAGAGGGACACCATTGCGTCCCCGCTGACGCTGATCGACACCCCAACGGATCTCGCTACGCGCAATGAGGCTTTCTATCTGGTCGATATCGCTATCCGAAATATCGAAACGTCGTCGAATGAGATCGTTCGAGATGAAATCGATAAAGTCTCGAGACGTCGCCCTTCGGTCATAGAGATAGATAAGGTTCACAACCACATCGAAGATGGGATTCGACATCCCCGCTTTCTGCCCAGCGAGCTGAATGCGTAAATCCTTTCCCGGATGGAACGAATCGGCATGGAAAAGGGAGAGAAGAGCTGGGGTGAAACGGGAAAGTCCGACCGCATAGACCACGATATCGCGTGGCTGGCGTCCCTCTGAGGCATCGAGAAGATCGCATAAAACATCTCGTAAAACCTCTACTTGTCGATCTATCCCGTAGCAGCCATGAAAAGAAATCTCCTTATCTATCTTCCCATTGCCCATAACGGTATCGTTCACGTGAGGTGAACATAGATCTAGGTCTTGATTTCTTATCGTCTGCTCGTATAAGCGGTGAGAATAGGCTTCGATAAGTGGAATCGAGAGGCGATCGTCTCCATTGAGAAGGGCGAGATGAACTTCATGATGATGCGATAACGCGTCATAGAACATTCGCTGATAGGAGGTCAGGTCGTAGATTGAAGCGATGAAAATATGTGTGGGGAGATCCTGACCGATGGTTCCCTCGCGAAGTCTGTCGCATAAAGAGTGGTCGTATTCATACGGATCGACCGCTGTAATGTCGATAAGTTCACGCCATAAGGCCGCTTGCCAGATCTGATGGGAATTGAGGGGTTCTCCATGGGGATCGAGATCTTTCTCCTGCGCCCAGGAGTGGGTCATATCGGCAGCAAGGAGACGATAACGTGAGAAGATGCGAGCCATTTTGGAATAGAAACTATGCCGTCGTCCTGGACGCAATCCGCTATCGCAATCGAGATAGGACATGACGTCATTGAAAATAGGATCATCGCGTCGGCGATCTAAACCTTGAGCGATCAGCGTTGGTAGGGATTGACTCGCCCAAGGATCCTCATCTTTGGAAAGGGATGAGACGAGTTGGCTCCACGAGAAATCCTCGATACCAGCACAGATTCCAGCCCCTTGCTCACATGAAGCGACATGATGAATCAGATGACGATGGTGAGCTTTAGAATCGGTGACAAGAGCGATTCTGTCCATGATTGTCACCGGCCACTTCATCACCGAGGCATGAAAAGCTTGCGCCATTGTCTCCCATGTGGGGTAGCGGTGTTCGATCAACATCATCCCTCCTGATCTCATTCTTCCCGATCTGACAGATGGATGCGAATAGCTAGGGATAACCGTGATCTCTCACTAGACTAAGAGGGGTGATAGGTGGAGTGCGCGTCCAAAAAATTCTTGAGGATTTAGATGAAGAACAACGGCGCGTAGCCACCTCATTTGATTCTCCTGTCATCGTTCTGGCTGGAGCTGGAACAGGAAAGACAAGAGCGATCACTCATCGCATCGCCTATGGGGTTCATCGTGGAATGATCGATCCTCATCGAACACTTGCGGTGACCTTTACCACCAAGGCAGCTCAAGAGATGCGTGAACGCTTGACCGATCTGTCCATTCCAGGTGTTCAAACCCGCACCTTTCACTCGGCTGCCTTGCGTCAACTGCGTTATTTTTGGCCGAGGGTCTATGGCACTGATCTTCCTCCTCTCGCCCCCAATCCTTTCGCCTTGGTCGCAGAAGCAGCTCGTGGGATCGATCAACAGATTGACCCCATCACACTGAGAGAGCTGCTCGACGAAATCAGTTGGTGCAAGGTGAGCAATGTGGTCATCAGCCGTTATGAAGATCTTGCTCTACGCTATGGACGCCATGTGGAAGGTCTCGATCCATCGCAGGTAGCCTCAGTTATTGCTCGTTATGAGCAGATGAAAAGAAATAGAGGCTATATAGATTTCAACGATATTTTGCTTTGTTCAGTAGCAATGCTTGCTGAGAATCGGTCCGTAAGGGAGGAAATACAGCAGCGATATCGCCATTTCACTGTGGACGAATTTCAAGATGTTTCCCCGCTACAGTTTTCTTTGCTCGAACTGTGGATGGGGGAGAGAGCCGATGTGTGTATCGTCGGGGATGTCAACCAATGTATTCACTCTTTCGCAGGAGCTGATCCGCGTTTTCTTCGCGATTTTTCCTTGCGTTATCCCCAAGCTGTCACGATCCGTCTAATACGCAATTATCGTTGTTCAAGGCGCATCGTCCAGGCTTCCAACCGTCTAGTCGATCGATCGTCACATCTGCTTCCGGTGAGGGATGGAGGAGAGATATGTCTTCAACCCTGCTCGGATGAAGCAAAGGAGTGGGAAGCTGCTATGGAATGGCTGACCCAGATGCATCGCCAAGGAATCGACTGGGAGGATATGGCGATCCTCTATCGGGTGAACGCTCAAAGTGAGCTGGGAGAGCAGATTGCCAAAGCCCATGAGATCCCCTATCAGATCAGACGGAATGAATCGGTCGATCAGATGACAGATATCTCTATTCCGAACAGTCAAAATGCTAAGGACAAGGGGATTTGTTTGAGTACAATCCATGCTGCAAAAGGTTTGGAATGGGAGGCAGTCGCCATCATCTCTGTCAATGAGGGAATGATCCCCTTTTACCGCGCTATTGAAGATGATGAAGTCGAGGAAGAAGATCGCCTATTTTATGTGGCGACAACCAGAGCGAAACGATCGCTCTATCTATCGTGGTCTACGATGAACGCCCAGGGAAAGGCTCGTCAACGCTCGCGCTATCTGGATCGCCTCGGTGTCGAGATTCCGCAGATCAAAATCAAACACTCCCACCTAGAGACAATACGAGAGCAACGTTCCCAAAGGGCATCTATCATGCGCTGCTCGGTATGTTCTCAGCCAATCTGGAATGGTGGAGAGAAAAAATTGGGACGTCACATGGAATGTGAGGTTACCTATGATGAGCGATTATTTGAGAGATTAAAATCTTGGAGAGAAGGGATTGCTGAACGAGAAAGAGTCCCTTCTTTCGCCATTTGTACCGATATGACATTGCGAGCAATAGCGGAGAAAACTCCTACAGATATGTCTCAGTTATTACGTATTCAGGGGATAGGAAGAAAGAAAGCTGAAAAGTACGGTCTAGATATTATTGAGATCGTAAAAAATCGGTAAAAATAATAGGTGGTTATCCTAAAGAATAACCACCTATATGCCGTATATCTCAGGCGCGACCGAGAATACGGTTGAGGTTCGTGGTGCACACGGGGCACTTGGCTTTGGCCATCTTGGTGCCCTTCTCATTGACGACAACGCGTCCGGAAGCCTCGCGCTTCTCCTTGCATTTCACGCAGTAGAATTCGCCTTCATAAGTTTCTTCAGCCATGATAACTCCTCAAAAAGATATCGGGTGGTGAATCTTTTTCCATCCGCCCTGACTGAGAATATCGCCGTGGATAGATGAATGCAAAATAAGAAAGAAGCTCAATAGAATTATTGAGAATGGTTATCAGTAAATATATTTTATCTCTTTCTCTGAAAAGAAAGCGACCCTTGAGTCAAGCTCATACGACTTCCCCTTCGTATAAGCGACTTCAAGGGTCTCTTCCATCATAGGTAAGTTCAGATCAGCAGTCAAGATCCTGCCTAGTCCTCATGGGGATCTGCCTCTTCAAGCAGGCGGGCAAGGGCTTCATCGAAAGCATCTGGTGTACGATCTTCCTCCTGGTGAGGACGGAAAATTTCGGGATGATCCAGATCGGATGACGTGGGGATCAGATCCGGATGAGCCCATAAAGCATCCCTTTCTTTAACATCCATATTGGTAGCGATCGTTGTCCACAGCTGGACAGCTTGACGTACTTTCTTCGGATGTAACTCAAGACCGACAAGAGCTTCAAAAAGACGACGAGCCGGATCGTCCGTAGCGCGACGTCTGCGCATCATCTCGTCTAGATGAGCGTGGGCATGAGGCATCCACTTGGCGACCATATGAGAAACGCTTTGATCAACCCATCCCTCGATAAGAGCTAAGAGTGTTTCCAAACGGTCGAGGATCTCGCGCTGAAGATCGCTCTTTTCAGGGGAGAATAACTTCCCTTCCAGATTGATGCGCATTCCTTCCAAAGTCTCCATATCCATCTGGGAAATCTCCTCTATGGACATATTGGTCTGGAAAGCGGAAGGATCGATCACGATCTCGCGGGCATAGTGTTCGATCAATGCCATCAGCTGTGGCCCTAACCATCCGACATGAGAGAACAGACGTTGACGAGCTAGTTCGCGAGCACAG
The DNA here is from genome assembly GCA_023419175.1 of Actinomycetes bacterium. Lineage (GTDB taxonomy): Bacteria > Actinomycetota > Actinomycetes > Propionibacteriales > Propionibacteriaceae > Brooklawnia. The sequence continues at coordinate 11,828 of JAEZYG010000060.1, read as the reverse complement.
ATGTAATAGAGCAGATCGGTCGAATCGATCGAAGTGTCGTGAGAGAAACGTTCAAAATTGGATGCGATGACGACCAGACGAGGCGAGCTGAGCAGAGGGATATTGATCTCACACGCTGTCAAAAGATCGTTGGCAGCTGTGCTGAGAGCTGTTGCGAAACGCTGAGCATAGGTAGCTTCTGCAGAGCTTTGCATAAGAGGGGTGAGCATGGGGACAACCGATTGGAATTCTGTCGGTAGGGCATCGTTTCCCAGCTGATTGGTAAAGCTATGAGCCAATGCTTCTCCAATGCGAGCACCAATAGGTTCTGCTACCGAACGCCATCCGTCCAATGTCGCATCAATCCATCGCGAACGCGTCCACGCTTGGGCGGAAGAACAGGTCGATTCGAAGGAGATGAATTCGTCCAACCAGCTATTAACGAGACGCTCGGCATCGGCAAGGCGATTCTGAAAAGCCTGATCTGGTTGAGGATCATCTTCACTGGCGAGCTGGTTTTTTACCGCAGAACGGATATAACTCCATAAGCTATCTTTCGCGCTAGTCGACTGAGAGGGGGCGAAGGATCCCATGAGAGTGTTCATCTGGGAGATCAATTTTTCCATATCGATCGAGCCTAAGTCGGGAGACAATCCCATCTGCTGAAGCCAGCGCAGGAGCTCTTCGTCGCGTTCGTCCATTGCAGACATCTGTCACCGCCTTGTCATAGTGCGTATATTTCCATTCAAGCGCAGCAGTCAACTTTCTGCATAGACGCTGATGAGCGCTAGGCTTATATTCATACCCGAGTAGAAGGTGAGAAGGTGACGAAACAGGGGTGGACAGCCGTCATATCGACTGTCCTTTTTGTCGTTTGGGTGATGGTCGTTGCCCTCTATCCGGTTCCACTTATCACACGTTCTCCTGGAGATGCGATCGTGCTCAGTGGATCGAATTCTGCTCGTCAAGTCGTCACCATTGACCGGGCTAAAACCTATCCGGTGAGCGGCTATATCGAATTGCCCACCGTCTCTGTCAGCACGCCTGACGCCATCGTAACTTTGCCTCAAGTCCTCTTGGCATATTTACAACCATCTCACCATGTGGTGAAACGCAATGTCGTCTATCCTCTCGGTATTCCTCGGACGCAAAGCCAAACCGATGAGATTCAAAAGATGCAAATCGCTCAGCGCAATGCCACGGTAGCTGCTTTGAAAGCTGCGGGAGTTCCCGTTCGTTCCCGTCCAGCGATCACCCAGGTGGCCGCTTCGGGACCAGCATATGGCAAGCTTGCAGCAGGAGATCTCATCACAGCTGTCAATGGGACACAGATCGACCAAAAGAGTGAATTTCAAGAATTGGTAGGGCAGTTGGATCCTGGCACCATCGTCAAAGTCGATGTTGTTCGTGCGGGCAATCCGCTCAGCTATGAGATTACCACTGTCGCCTCTCAGGACAATCCACAGATCGCCCGTATCGGAATCGAGATCGATAATAGCTACGACTATGATCCTGAAGTTCACATCGATCTTGATCGACAATCTGTCGGTCCTTCAGCGGGACTCGCCTTATCCTTGATAATCTACGATCAGCTCACCGAGGAGTCTTTGATCGATGGACGTAAGGTAGCCGCTTCAGGAGCTGTATCGGCCAATGGTGAGATTTCTCCCACAGGGGGAGCGCGACAAAAATTGAAAAGTGCGGATATTGCATCGGCTGATATCGTCTTAATTCCAGCTGGAAGTTGCGCCGATATCGAGGGGCTCAGCCATCGAGCGAGAGTCGTGAAAGTGACAAAATTGGACGATGCTATATCCAGTTTGACGATGTTGAAAGATCCCCAACGAGCAGATCGGGTACCGACATGTTAGAAGCTCCTGGTGTAAATGATGAACCTTTGGTGGCTGCTCTGATCGAAATTGAACGTTTCGTAGGACGTGCAGGATGGGATCAGCCAGCTCGTCTTTTCGGTTTGGTGCCCACCGTTGAGCTCATTGAAGCTGAACCCCACCTTGCCGATCAGTTGACTGTCAGCAGCGATGATGCTCTCTCATCAGTTGAGCAGCAAGAATTCAATCCCACAGGAGACGATCCTTTGAGGGCATTGGTGCGTATCGCATGGTCACCAGCTATTGCTGGATGCGCATTATCGATTGAGCGCAGTTTCTTGTCGGTAGAAGATGGGCAGATACCCGACGATGTGGACGAAGCAGCCGAATATGTCGCCCATCATCCCAAACGTCAAGATATCCGTGTTGTGGCTGGAGCGTATCGCCATGAGGATGGGAAAGTTACGACAGCCTGCGTAGCCCGTGTGGCATCCCAACCAGATGAACTACTCGTCGGAGCAGATATGGTACCGGCGTTGACCCAAGCGTTAGCTATGACATTGACCGATACTCAGCCTAGAAGCTGAGACGATCATAAGCGGAGGAAATAATGAGCTCATCGACTTCGAGCCGTTCTGGCGCCTATCGCCGTGTGAGCCCACTGAGGATGACAGTTATCATCCTTGCAATTCTGGCATCCTGTTCGATGGTGGCGGCACGTATCTGGACAGATTATTTGTGGTACCGCTCATTGGAAGCAGTCCACGTATTCTTTGTCTCTTTGTGGTCACAAGCGGCTCTAGCGGGGATTGTCTTTGCAATCACCGCCTTAGCTCTTGGAATCAATATGGCGATCGCCTATCGTCTACGTCCTTCTCGTCCGATCAGTGGACGATCTGCTCTCATCGAGACCTACCAAAAGACGCTGGAATCCTCGATGAAATGGATCATCGTAGCCACCTGTGTGCTTATCGGCGGGGCGATGGGGATATCCTCGATGAGCCAATCCGATCGTTTCCTTGCATGGATACATGCCACACCTTTTAATAAGACAGATCCGTATTTTGGGAAGGATATTTCCTTTTTTGTCTTTGACCTTCCCTGGTGGTCCTTCGTCGTCTCTCAGCTCTTATGGGTGATGGTGATCACCTTTATCGTCACCGCTGTCGTCCACTTCCTCACAGGGGCGCTGAGCGCTACGCCCATTGTCATAAGGCCTCCCCAGCAGATGGGACAGCCTCCCCACGTTTCGCTATCAAACCCTTTGAGCGGACGAGCCCAAGGACATCTATCGGTCATTTTGGGAATCATTATGATGATCTTTGCCGCTGGACAATGGCTGCAACGCTATGGCTACGCGGTATCCGATAATGATCCTCTATTTACAGGTATCGGATATACCGATGACCACTCCAGAATTACTGCCAAGCTCATCATGGCGGCTATCTGTGTGATCTGTTCTTTGATCTTGATTGCCAATGCGAAATTTAAGCGTTGGATCTATCCCGCTTCTGCGCTGGCTTTGGCTGTGGCATGTGCCCTTATCATTCAGACCGCCTATCCGGCCATAATCCAGCAGTTCGATGTCAGACCTAACGAACCCAATCGTGAACGTCCCTATATCGCCCATCAGATCGAATCGACGAGGGATGCTTTCGGTTTGAGCGATGTCGAAATATCGGATTATTCAGCCAAGACGACTGTCACCTCTGGACAACTTATCGAGGATGCTTCAGCTTTGCCAGGTATCCGTCTGATGGATCCTCAGGTGATCGCTCCTACCTTTGAGCAGCTTCAGCAAGTCCGCGGATATTATTCCTTCCCTGAAGTGCTCGATGTCGATCGCTATACCATCGACGATCAAGAGACCGATGCGATCGTTGCCGTCCGCGAAGTCGATATAGATGGACTTCCCGAGGAGAACCGAAGCTGGAATAACGTTCATACGGTCTATACCCACGGCTATGCAATGGTGGGCGCCTACGGCAATCGACGTCAGGCTTCCGGCGAGCCAGAATGGATCGTTCGCGATATTCCACCGGTAGGACAGATCTCTCAAGAACAGCCCCGCGTCTATTTTGGTGAAAATACGAAGCACTATTCGATCGTCGGCGCCACAGAGAATGGTCAACCTATCGAATTGGATACCCCGGGAGGAAATCAGGAATCTGGCGGGGAAAGCTACAACACTTATGACGGAAGTGGTGGTGTAGCGATGAAGAATATCGTCGATAGAGCACTGTTCGCTTTACGCTTTGCCGATGTGAATATCCTGCTCAGCTCGCGTGTGACCAACGAGTCGAAGATCCTCTTTGATCGTACGCCTATGGAGCGAGTGTCCAAGGTGGCTCCGTGGCTCAATATCGATCAAGACCCCTTCCCAGCTATTGTCGATGGGAAAGTTGTATGGATTGTGGATGGGTATACAACATCGAATACATATCCCAACTCTCAAAGAATTGATCTGTCCACAGCGACAAGTGATTCAACCTCCGATTGGGATCCTCTGAACTCCAATCGGACAGACGTCAACTATATGCGCAATTCGGTGAAAGCCGTTGTCGATGCCTATGACGGTACGGTCAGTCTCTATGCATGGGATCCACATGATCCGATCTTGCAAACCTGGGAAAAGGTCTATCCTGGCATGTTGCATTCAGTAGAGGAGATTTCGTCAGATCTGAAAGATCATCTGCGCTATCCTCAAGATCTGTTCAAAGTGCAGCGTCAACTTCTGGCGCGCTATCACATGACCGATCCTATGGCGTGGTATCAACAATCCGATCTATGGCGCATTCCTGACGATCCTCGCTACGAGAAGAAGAAAGAGCCCCCGTACTATCTGTCGATTAAATGGCCTTCAGACGATCAGGCTGTTTTCAGTCAGACGGCTGTCTTCGTTCCCAACGAACGCGAGAATCTCGGCGCTTATATGGCGGTTGTCGCTGATGCTTCCCATAAGGATTACGGAAAGATTCGCGTCCTTCGTCTCTCCGATACCCATCAGGTACCAGGCCCCAATCAGACCTTTAACGCTATTCAAACCGATCAGCGTGTCCAGCAAGCTCTCCTGCCTTTCACCAGTCAGGGTGCTGCTGAACCGGTCTATGGCAATTTGCTCACCTTACCTCTCGGTGGAGGATTGATCTATGTCGAACCGATCTATACCCAGGGTAAGAAAGATGCCTCCTATCCGGTTTTGAGATTCATCGTCGTCAGATTCGGTGACCATATCGGTATCGGTGATACCCTCCAAGAAGCTCTCGATATGGTCTTTGAAGGAGATGCAGGAGTATCGACAGGCGAAGAGAATAGCTCAGGTGTAGCTGCTCAGAATAAAGACGATAGTCCTGCACAGGTCTTGAAGGGATCACAGGCAGCTCAAGAGGAGTTGAAAGCGGCTGCCCAAGCCTTTGAGGCTGCCGATCAAGCCTTGAAATCCTCAGATTTGGCAAGCTATCAATCAAAGATCAACGAGGCGAAAGAACATCTGAAACGAGCAGATGAAGCTTTGAGGTGAGCAAAGGATATTCCTTTGCTCACAGATCGAAATCGATGATCTGCGGATGATATCCACATCTGTCGAGTTGGGGCAGAATACTATGGGCATCGCCGCAGATCACGATCGTTTGTTGATCGGGGATAACAATATGGCGAAAGGCCTCGGTGGCTTCATCACATGATACGGCAGACAAGCGTCGGTTGTGATCGTTGAACCATCGAGAGTCAATTCCATTCGCAGCAAAAATTGCAGCCTGATCGCAGATTCTTTCGGAGGTTTGGAATACAAGAGGAGCGATTCCGACAAGGTAGGAGCGAGCATTAGCTACTTCTTCGTGACTCAAAGGACAATCACCGATATCCAAGATATTGAGCATGTGAGCAATGACTTCCCCTGTCACTTCGGTGCGACATGAGGTTTGAGCGCTAAAAGTCGCACTGTGCTTTCGAGATTGGAATCGAGCATGTGCCCCATAGGTATATCCCTTTTCTTCCCGAAGGAGGGTATTGAGACGTGAGGCGAAGGAACCCCCAACAGCCCAGGCAGCCACATTGAGAGCAGCCCATCTCGGATCATGTCGTGTAGGGGTGATACAGCCGATCCGAATTTCGGCTTGGACAGCATCTGGACGATCGATCAGCCATATCACAGGTTCGCGCGGGATCGGTACGGGATCGATATGGACAGGTTCAGCACTGAGCGATGTGGGGATGATACGACTGAGTTCATCGATATTAAGATCAAGATCCCCAGCGATGATTAAGGATGCATTTCTAAGATGCCATCGTGTGCGATAGAAGGATTCAATCATCTGCTTATCGATAGTGGCGACCGTATCGGAACTTCCGCGCAGAGGGCGTCCATAACGGCTATCAGATGAAAAAAGAGCTTGATGAAAAGCCAAATCGGCGATAGCTGAGGGGTGGATCTGATCGGCTTCAAATTCTGCAAGTCGTAAATCACGTTGACGGCATATATCGCGCTGGTCAAAACGGGGGTTGGCAATCGCTTCAGCGATAAGGTGAGCAGCTTGTCCGATACGAGAGGACGGCGCTGTCAAGTCGATCATCGTCGATGTGCGTGTCGCATGAGCGTCGATGACAGCCCCTTGAGCATCCATGCGTCTGGCGAATGAAAGAGCATCTGATGAACCTGTCGCTTCGATGGCACAACGTGCGGTCAGATCGGCGATCCCTTCGATAAATCCCTCCTCGGCTTCAAGAGGAAGATCCATGACGAGAGTGGCATTGATAACGTGTTGTCCTAGAAGAGGATAGAAATAAACCGTGAGACCATCGAGAGTGGAGATGAGCGGTTCAGGAAATGCCCACAAGCTGGCAGGAGGAACTGTTGGGCGCGGGCGAAGAGTCATCGTTTTACCTCATAGAGCAGTTCAGCTACAGCATCAGGGTGTAGCCAGCGGCATAAAGCTTGACGGATATCGTCGCTGTCAAGACGCATCGCCTCATCTAATTCTCGATTGATACGGTTGGGATCTGAGAAGTGCACAGCGGACATGGAGATGAAATCGGCACGCTGATCTAATGGTGAAAGAGAAGCGAGCCATTGGCGTTCCAAGGAGGCGCGTGTACGCGCAACTTCGTCAGGAGAAGGACCTTCAGCAATGATGCGATCCAATTCTGCACAGATACGTTCACTGCTGCGTTGTGGAGAGCTATCGGGCAGGTGAACACATGAGATGACAGCGAGAGAAGACGAACGTGCCAAGGAGAAATCATAGGTGGATACGGATTCGCTCCATCCCAATTCGCGTTCCATCAAAGCGACCAGACGGGAAGATTCATTACCTGCGAGCAATTCGAGAGCCATATCCACGGCGAGACGATCTGGATGATCGATAGGTGGAGTGCGCCAGCATAGATGGGAGACGCTACGGGGAACATCGCGTTTGACCACCAAAGAGGGATGATCTTTATGAACATCAAGAGGAGGTAGTATCTGGTGATCTTCGCTGCTATGAGAGGTGATCGGTGAAAAGTAGTGATCCACTTTCTCATAGGCGAGTTCAGGTGTGATCGCCCCCACCAAGGTGAGAACGGCAGATGAGGGCTGATACCAACGGTGATAGAACTGCTGGACATCATCGAGGGTTGCCGCATTGAGATCGTCCATCGAACCGATCACGGGATGGGCATAGGGATGGGTGTCAGGAAAGTTCAACTGTAAGAGCAATTCCAGTTGATCCCCATAGGGGACGTTGTCGTAGCGTTGACGTTTTTCTTCCTTGACGACATCGCGTTGAGTATTCAAATTGTGGTCATCGACTCTCAAAGAGGCCATGCGATCAGCTTCAAGCCAGAGAGCTAGATCGACAGCATGAGGCGGAACCGTCTCGTAATAATTCGTCCTATCAAAACTGGTCGTGGCATTGGCGCTGCCTCCCACAGCCTGAATAGACGCTAAATGCTCTCCCGAAGCGACCTGAGAGGATCCGGCAAACATCAGATGCTCAAAGAGATGGGCAAAGCCACTACGGTGAACGACTTCATCACTTGAACCGACGTGATACCACAGATTGACCGCTACTCCAGGAGCATGAGGATCGGAGCTGACAATCAGACGAAGTCCGTTGTCGAGACGGTATTGCTCAATGGGATAATTCACATGCGTATATTCGCTGTGAGCTAGATGATTAGTGGATGGCAGAGTCGATGGAGTCACGTTGGTCAGCTACCTTATCTTCCAATTTGCTAAATAGCCATGAGCAGATCGTTCCGATCACGAATAAAGCGAGAGCGAAAATCAACGCTACAGGCATTGATAGACCGGCAGAGGCAAGACCTTTTGATGAGAAGGCGGGGAAGACAACGGTGGGGAAAATCGCCACAGACGATCCGATCACCATACCCAAGATGAAGTGGTACATTCCGGCATAGTAGTGGTCGAAAGCCCATGCAGCAGCTTTGGCGAATAGCAGGACACAAATCGCCAAACCAACGATTAAAGGAATGATGACTCCCATCTGAAAGTCTTTGATACCGGCTGCCATTTTGTCATAAAGCCCGAAGTAGATCAGGAAATTAGAGGGGCTCATACCGGGAATGATGACTCCAAGACCGATCAGAGCGCCACAAGCCGCCCAGATGAGGATATTGGGAGTGACATCGATGAGGGATTGACCACCAATCACCATGAGGGTGAAGATTGCCACCGCGGCAACTGCCATGATGATCCAGTGGATGAAGGTGCGTCCATGGCGTCCAGCTTGAGAGAATAAAGAGGGGAAAGTTCCCACAACGAAGCCGATGAATAGACAGATGAATTGGGCGGCATAACGTCCAAAAGCGGCATCGACAACGACCGAGAAGAGCACGATACCGATACAGCCGCCAATCCCTATGGGGAGAAAATAGCGCACCTGGTTGAAGAAACGGTGATATGGTTTTGCCAAGAAACGGATGATGGGATCGTAAATGCGGAAAATAACCGCCAAAACACCACCGGACAAGCCAGGGAGGATAAATCCGATTCCAACCAGAATTCCTTTGAGCATCCGGATACACCACGAGCGCGCTGAATCGGGCTCGTCGAGATAGCTGACGGATTCTTCGGCGGGTGTGGGCGTGGTCATGAATACCTTTCTTGTGGACTGCACACGATCATAGCCAAACAGATCAATTTATCGTTTAGCTCTGAACGGATCACGAAGCGGGCGTATCCTTGTTATTGCCAGGATCGCAGATCATCAAACGTCGCGATCCAATCGCTGCCAGATGAGCCATTATCGCGCTTCCCGATCCATCGCGTTTAGCTGTGCTGTCGGGAAGGTCAACAGGCGTTCCATCGTGCTCAGCTCCAATCGCCTCATAGGGGCCAGCCCAGGCGAGGAGAAGATGGTCTTCACCTTTGAGGAAACGGTGACACCTCACTCCAGATGTCGCTCGTCCTTTGGAGGGGAAGAGGGAGAAATCGCTGACTTTCACATTGCATTGTTCTCCCAGCAGACTGTCGGAGGACGACGCCGAGCATGTGATAACAAGACCGCCTTCGGCGGGAACAGATCCGAAGAAGATCACGTGGGCACGGGGAGCTAATTTGATACCAGCTACTCCGCTTCCCCCTCGTCCTTGAGGGCGGACGAGAGAAGCATTGAAGCGTAGTAGTTGGGCATCCGAGGTGATGAAAACGAAATCGTCGGCTGGACTGTGCAGCTCAAAGGCGGCTATCACTTCGTCCTTATCGGCCAGGTTGATAATCTCCCAGCTATCTTTGCTTGCGAGCACTTCGGGATTGACACGTTTTACCACCCCATTTTTGGTTGCTATAGCAAGACCGATCGTCTCAGAAAGGGAGGAGATTCCGATGATCTTTTCATTGCGTTCGCATTCGACCAAGTCGTGTGCTGGTGTTCCTCCCTGTAGACAAGGAGCGTTAGCTGTCAAGGGGAGAGAGGGTAGCTCAACGGCATTGGCTTTGATGAGGCGTCCACGGTTGGTCAGCAGAGCATAATCGCTGCGAGCTGTTGTGCGGATCGCCGCCTTTATCACGTCATGGGAATTGCGCGGTCCTACCTCTGGTAAGGAGGAGGAATCCTCATCAATTCTGGCAAGAAGTCCAGTTGAACTGAGCAGAACCCAGCAGGCAGAATCGGGGATTTCCAAGGGGGCAGACGAGACGGCAGCTGCTCCGGTATCGGCAAGAAGAACAGTTCTACGCGAGTCGCCAAAACGGTGAGCCACTTCGTCCAGTTCCCGTGCGATCACCGTTTTCAATGCGGACGAATCGGAGAGGATATGGGTCAATTCTGCGATCTTGTCACGCAGTTGATCTCGCTCATTTTCCAATTCAATCCGCGATAGACGAGTGAGACGTCTCAGCTGAAGATCGAGAATATAATTGGCTTGAATCTCACTGAGATTGAATGCTTCCATCAAGCGGTGACGAGCCTGTTCGACATCATCAGAAGATCGGATGATGGCAATCACATCGTCGATATCGACAAGGGCGAGCAGAAGTCCTTCAACCAGATGAGCTCGATCGGTAGCTTTTTGGAGTTGGAATCGGGTACGGCGTCTCGTAACTTCAATCCGATGGTCGAGGTAGACCTGAAGCATCTCGATCAAGCTCATCGTTCGCGGCTGACCATCGACGAGGGCGACGGCATTGATCGCGAAGGAATCTTCGAGTTTGGTGTGCTTATAGAGCTGAGCTAGGAGAGCTTCGGGATTGATCCCATTTTTCACTTCGATGACAAGACGTGTGCCATGGTTGAGATCTGAAAGATCTTTGACATCGGCAATCCCTTTGAGTTTGCCTTTATTGACCATGGATTTGATCTGTTCCATGATTTTTTCCGGCCCTACGCCATAGGGCAATTCGGTGACGATGATGCCCTGTCTACGAGCGGATACTTTCTCGATGGATGTACGGGCTCTCAGCTTGAACGTTCCACGTCCACTCTCATAGGCATCGCGGACTCCATCGAGTCCAACGATGATACCTCCGGAAGGCATATCGGGTCCGGGGATGAAACGCATGATGTCATCAAGGGAAACCTGTGAATGATTCAACATGAATTTCAAGGCGCTGACGACTTCTACCAAATTATGGGGGGCGATATTTGTCGCCATGCCGACGGCGATTCCCGAGGCTCCATTGACGAGTAGATGTGGCCAGGCGGCAGGAAGGACGGAAGGCTCCAATTCCTTACCGTCATAGTTGGGACGAAAATCGACAGTATCTTCATCGATCCCATCGACGAGAGCTAATGACGCCGCTTGAAGGCGACATTCCGTATAGCGAGAAGCGGCAGGGCCAGCATCTAAAGAACCGAAATTGCCGTGTCCGTCCACGGTCGTAAGGCGCATGGACCAGTCCTGAGCCATGCGGACGACGGCCTCATAGATCGCCGAGTCGCCATGAGGATGAAGCTGTCCCATGACCTGACCGACTACACGGGCGCATTTGACATATGCCCGTTCAGGACGCAATCCCATATCGTGCATGGTGTAGAGGATGCGGCGTTGGACAGGTTTGAGACCATCTCGGGCATCGGGAAGGGCTCGTGAGTAGATCACCGAATAGGCATATTCCAAAAAGCTGGTTTCGATCTCTTGCGAGACGTCAATATCGATAATGCGTTCATCGAAATCGATCGCATCACGTGTCCGTTGGGTCATCAGACCTTCTCTCCTCATAGCTGAGTATGCGCTCAATCTGGGCACCTAGGCTATCGCCATCACAACCTGTCACTTCGGGAACGCTGGGAGGTTGCCAGGCAAGGTCGGCGCTTTCTGGCAATACTGTACTTGTCCCGTGGGCTAAGATCTGCTCGGCACTCGATAATTGACGAATTGCGATAGCGCGCACATGCCCAGGACATAGACGAGAAAAATCGCGATAGATCACCGGATCGTGTTGTCCGTTATCGCCGATCAGTACCCATTTGATCGATGGAAAGTCGCGAGCCAATTCCAAAAGAGCTTTGCGTTTATGCAATTCACCGTTACGGAACCATGAATTTTGCGTCGGCCCAAAGTCGGTGAGCAACATTGCTC
>JAEZYG010000051.1 GCA_023419175.1 Actinomycetes bacterium | reverse complement strand
ATCCAGACATGTTCAGCTATAACGGCAGGATTACCGTCACCGCTTCATCTGATGCACCCGAGAGTGTTGATAAGCCGACTCCGCTTCCTCCTCTAGAAGATGAGCCAGGCGCTCAACCAGATCCTGCTTTGCCTGAACAACCAGCACAACCTTCATATATCGTCATTCCGGATAAGGGATTGAAGGCCTGTATCAATGACGCTCTCAAGGTGGAAGATCCCGCAGCCGAAATCACCAAAGAAGCGGCTGAAAGTCTCACCAAATTGGTCTGCTATAAGGGTAAAGATATCGCCGATATCACAGGTATCGATCAGCTGAACCATGTGACCGATCTGACATTGACGAATAATCCCTTTAGCGATCTCACCCCTCTGTCGTCTATGACTCAGCTGAAGAAATTGGGGTTGAATAACGCTTCTAATGTCTCTGATGTCGCTCCGTTGGCTAAGTTGACCGGGTTGACCAGTTTGGAGATCAGCAATTCCAAGGTTACTTCGATTGAGTCCTTATCTGATTTGACGAACTTAACAAATTTGGCAGTCTATCTACGCAAACCCGATGCTGATCATCAGGGCTTGTCTTCCCTCAAGGGAGTCGAGAAGATGACCAAATTGGAGCGTGTGCTCATCAATGAGTCCAAGGTGGATTCAGTTGAGCCCTTGAAGAATGCCACAGAGTTGAAATCTTTCTATGCCACCAATAACAAGATCGTCGATCTTTCTCCTCTCGAGAATTTGATGAAGATGGAAAAACTCGGCCTGTCGAATAACGGTGTGGTTGATGTCTCTCCTCTGGCGGGCATGGAGCAGATGAAGGAATTGGATCTGACAAAAAATCACATCGCAGATGCTTCTCCTCTGTATCTGATGAAGTCGTTTAATAATTACGGATTCAAACTGAAGAATCAGACGATCGTCGCCCCTGAAGTCAAGGCGGGTGTAGCGGTCGATGCGCCGCGTGCGATGGGGAAGAATTCCCACGAAATTATCGCTTCTCCTCAGACCAAGGACCTTTACGTCAAGAGTGGCAAAGTCGTCTACCCCAAGGAAGGTGAATACACTTGGGGGTTCTATGCCAGCTATACCGCGAGCGGTTACTTAGTCCACATGGGTGATTATTCGGGCACCATCGTCCAGAAGGTGACGGCAAATCCGAATCCGACTGATAAGCCCTATACCGAAGATGAAGCCGATAAGGCTCCGCTTCCCACTGAGGTCGACCCAGACGATATGGCCTCATCTGAACCAGAGGAGACATGGGCCGATGCGCCGAAGATCAATCCTCAGAGCGAGCTGGCTAAGAAATGCATAGCTGAGAAGAAAGTCTGGGTGCATGTTGAGTATTCCGATGGCACAACCAAGGGAGGATGTGCCGATAAATTCTCCACTGGCGTTGAGGCTTTAACCAGCGCGGGATTTGCCGTTGACGAGACTTCTGGATTCATCAACCGCATCGACGGTCAGCCGAAGAAAATTGACACGATGGATAACTACTGGTCGTATTGGCATGCCGATGCTGACGGTCAGAAAGCAGACCCATCACGTCCAGAAGGCGAGTACAACAAGTCTGCCGATCCGTGGACTTGGGCTTATTCCAATCTGGGAGCTAATCTCTACCACCCCAAAGCTGGATCGGTCGAGGCTTGGGCCCATATCAAACTGGAAGATTCTCACGAGCCACGTTGGGATATTCACTCCGTCTTCGGCGAGGAAAAGAAGCCTGTCTCCCCGGTGGACCCCAATCCTGTTGAAGAAAAGCCGGCCCCCGCAATTGCTATCGATAAACAACAGGTGACGGCTGGTGAGAAAGTTAGCGTTTCGCTTACCCATTTCAGCTCAGGTGAAAAAGCGTCGATCAGCCTGCATTCCGATCCGGTCCATCTGGGCGATGTAGTGGCCAATGACGCTGGTGAAGCGAGCGTCGATGTGACGATCCCCGCTGAAACCACCGCCGGAGAACATACGATAGTGGCCACTGGAGATCAGGGAAGCACAGCCGAGACGACATTGACCGTATCGGCACCTGTTGTATCCCCTACCACTCCTGTTGGGACTCACCTGCCTCAACTCGATAAGAGCTGCATCGTTCCCAATTCGACTGACGCTGTCACTCGTGCTGGTCAGTATCTGAGTGCTCAAGCTCAGCAGATTCCCGATGATGGAATCGCTTCGATGGCTGATACGGTGCTCTCTCTCGCATCAGTACCTGGACATGCAGATGAGGTTGCCTCCCTTGTGGCCAAGATCAAAGCTGGGTACACCACCTATGCCACTGGCGGATCGGCCAAGGCTAAGGTGGCCCTTGCTCTTATCGTCGGAGGCGAGCCTGTCGACAGCCCGTTGGTAACCTCTTTGATCGACGACGTCTTAGCGGGTGCAAAAGACGGCTATGTGGATGGACGGAAGAGCCCCTTCGGGCCCTATGCCCAGGCACTGTCGATGATCGCTGTGGAACGGGCAGAACGTCCCGTCCCTGACGCTTGGCTGAATGCCCTGCTCAGCTATCAAGGAGAAGACGGCTCTTTCGGCTATGTACGTAAAGACGTCTTCAATTCTGAAGTGGATGGCACGGCTTTGGCGTTGACAGCTCTCAAAGGAATCGAAAAAGAACCGAGCGAGGCCACCCGTAAGGCTCTCGACTGGGCTAGATCCCATCAGGTGAAAGACGGCTATTGGCAGAATTTCTCTCCAGCCAATACCACTGGTCTGATGGCTGCCGCTTTGAATGAGTGGAACGTCGATACCTCGAAAGCTGAAAGTTGGCTGCTCTCTGCTCAGCTCGCAGACGGGGGATGGCCCAGCTCCCTGACGAGCCAGACGAGCAATCTCTATGCCAGCGATCAGGCTCTCCTTGGAGTGGTCAAGACCTCTTATCTGCGCGCAGGTATTGCTGAATTCTGTCCCCCTTCCACCGAACCGAGCGTCCAGCCCACTGGGCCTTCTGTGGATCCCCAACCGGTTGAACCGACCTCTGTGGTGAGCGATTCACCTTCTTCTGATGCGAGCGAGCCGATCGCTTCTCAGTCGAGTCAACCCTCCGCTCCGACAGGACACAAGAAACCAGCCAAACCCGTTGCTTTGCCAGTGACAGGTCAGGCGGGAGCTCCTGGGATGCTCCTCGCCACCGTTCTCCTCGCTGCTTCAGGTATAGCTGCTTCACGTTCGCGGACGCGACGCTGATAGGAAGACGGCAGGACGCGATCGTGCGTCCTGCCGTCTGTTCTCTTCATCTCTCTACGAAATGAGCCGATCGTGAAAACGTCTGATCACAGAGATTCATCTCTTGCGATAATGCTGAAACGTTGTTTTGCTATCTGCTGTGCCAGTGTGCTGGCCTTCGTATCGCTGGCCAGTTCGGCCCATGCCGATACCCCTGTGAGGGAATGTCAGAAGAACAACGGAATATATCTCTATCTTTCATTTAGAAATTCGATCTTCGCTGAAGGATGCACCTACGGCCCCAATGCAGGAGCAAGAATCGACGAGATCTCTTCCCACGCCGAATCGGGTGGTTCAGGCTGGATCTGCCAGATTGGCGGAATGCCAGAAAGCTGCGAAGCCCCCACACCTAATACCTGGACTTACTGGACTTTCTGGTGGGCACAAGGAGGCGATTCGTGGATCTACGCCACGATGGGACGTGATTATCCTGGAATGCCAGGAACTGTTGAATTGTGGAATTATGGCGATGGCTGGGATGAGCCACCCACGATAGCTCCCCCTCCTCTCTACACACCTGACAATTTAGATTCCCAAGGAGGTTCGGGCGGTAGGACCCAGCCAGGTGGAACGGGACAACAGGGTGGATCTTCGACAGACGACTATCAAGCTGGTGAAGATCAGGCTACGGATAGGCAAGATAGCGAGAATAACCCGTCTGCATCTGGTGATAGCAGCACCGAGTCTTCTTCGGCTGATCCGTCTGCTTCAACTTTGGCAAAGAAAAAATCTACTTCTTCTCCTTCAGCTCGATCTGCCTCGAGTCACCCTTCGAGTTCATCTTCGGTAAATGCCACGGGGGCGAAGGCCTCGGTGCCTTCATCGCACGGTGCGATGACCTTAGTCGTCGTGGGTATCGTCGCGATAGCGGCACTTGGATACGGCATCTACTATGCGCGCCGTAAGGGTAAGGCGTGAGCAGAGTCATTGAACGTCGTGGAACAGATGGGCAGATCGACTTGAGCAGGGCCGATGATCCCCTCGGTCTGCATCCTTGGGCGTGGTGGACGTGGGCTTTAGGGGCTGCCGCCTGCGCCACCGCAGCGAATAATCCCCTCTTCGTCCTCCTTCTTGTGGTGGCTATCATCTTTGTCGTCTTGCAAAGACGCTCGAATGCCACCTGGACGAGATCGCTCAATGTCTATTTTTATCTGGTGGGGTTCATCATCGTCATGCGTCTGTTCTTTCAGATTCTTGTCGGTGGCCTGCGTGATGGAACGGTGCTTTTCTCTCTTCCGCAGATTCACCTGCCCGCTTGGGCTGCCGGTATCCAGTTGGGGGGCGATGTCACCCTAGAAGCCATCATTTTTTCGGTGGTTGACTCCTGTCGAATCGGCGCGATGATCTTAGCTATCGGGGCAGCCAACACCCTAGCTAATCCAAAAAGAGCTTTGAAATCTGTGCCGATGGCTTTCGCTCAGTTAGCTACAGCTTTCGTTATCGCTTTGAGCGCTATCCCTCAGATGATCGAATCGATCCATCGGGTGCGCAGAGCCAGACGCTTGAGAGGGAAACGATCCCGAGGTATTTCGGGGATGCTAAGTCTCATCGTTCCGGTATTGGTTGATGCTGTCGAACGCTCCATGTCTTTAGCGGCATCGATGGAATCTCGCGGATATGGGCGTACCCGTTCAGGAAAGACCGTCGATATCTTCACATCGGTGATTTTGATCGTGGCGATGATCGCGACGATTTTCGGCACTTTCGCTCTACTTGCGATACCTTCAGCCCTTCTCTTTTCCCTCTGCGTTTTCGCCCTCGGAATAGCGTTGCTGGCCTATGCCATCGCTCGTTGTTCCGCCCAGATTGCGATGACCCGTTACCGTCCGGATCCTTGGAGAAAAGTCGAAACTATCGTCTGCATCATCGGAATAGGATGTGCTGCCTATACCTTCTGGTTGGCCTCTCATGATCCTTTCATGACGATGGTGACCTATCCCATGACATGGCCTCAACTGAGCGTATCCATGGTGTTAGTCGCCATCTTCTTAGCCAGCCCTGGCATCTTCACCCCCTCAAGCGATAAGGCATGGTCGTGATCGAGTTCAGAGATTTTTCCGTCTCCTATTCCACCTCCTATGATCCTGATCGGCTATCGAAGCCGGTCCTCGACCACATCAACTGTGTGATCGACGAAGGTGATCTGGCGTTGTTGATCGGCCATACGGGATGCGGTAAGACGACATTTTTGCGTTCTATTAACGGCCTCGTCCCCTATTTTTCTGGTGGATATATACAAGGTGATCTCATCGTCGATGGACATTCCATCCGCGATCAGCGTCCGAGGGATCTTGCTCAGCTGATCGGATTTGTCGGACAGAACCCTGCGATGGGATTTGTTACTGACAGAGTGGAAGATGAGATCGTCTACGGTCTGGAACAGATCGGTATCGCTCCACATGCCATGCGTAAACGGGTGGAAGAAACCCTTGACGTGATGGGTATTGCAGAATTGCGCGATAGATCCCTCATCGAATTGTCGGGAGGGCAACAACAAAGGGTAGCTATCGCTGCTGTCCTCGCAGCCCAGCCTCGGGTTTTGGTCTTGGATGAGCCCACCTCAGCTCTCGATCCGACAGTCGCCCAGGAAGTATTGGGATCGATCGTCACCTTGGTTGACGATGTGGGGTTGACGGTGGTGGTGGCCGAACATCGCCTCGAGAGGGTGATGCATATGGCTGATTCAGCGATCTGGTTGCCTGGAGATGGCTCAGCTCGGATGGGAAGTGTCAGCGAGATCTTCTCGATCAGTGATATCACCCCTCCTCTGAGTGCTTTCTCACAGGCGATGGGATGGCCGATCTGCACCAGTGTGCGAGATGCTCGCAGACGTCTGCGTGAAGAAAAGATAGAGATCTCAGCTGCTGAACCTCCCCATAGCCAATGTCATGGACAAAAGGTCGTCCATATCGAGAATCTATGCGTTTCCTATGGAGAGACGATGGCGGTTAGGCAGGCGTCGTTTGATGTCGATTCCGGTCAAGTCGTCGGCCTTATGGGACGCAATGGTGCGGGAAAATCGTCGCTTTTGTGGGCCTTGCAAACGGTGCAGCCGAGCAGAGGAGTGATAGAGATTGACGGCCGCAATCCGCAGGATATGGCTATCGATCAGTTGACGAAAATCGTAGCGATGGTGCCTCAAACTGCTCAAGATTTGCTCTATCTTGCCACGGTAGATGAAGAATTAGCTCAGGCCGATAAAGAATCGTTGATGCCTGCTGGATCTGCAAGAAAAGTTCTTGAACAGTTGGGTGTCGATCTGCCCGGACAAAGGTCCCCTCTCGACCTATCAGAAGGACAGAAATTGGCACTGGTCTTGGCGATCCAGATGGTTTCTCGCCCTAAGGTCTTGCTCTTAGATGAGCCGACACGCGGTCTGGACTATGCGATGAAAGATCAATTGGCCCGCATGATTTTTCACTTCCGAGATCAAGGAACGGCAGTTCTGATAGCTACCCATGATGTGGAATTCGCAGCGAAATGCTGTTCTCGCATCATTTTGATGGCTCAAGGGGAGGTTATCGCTGACGGTTCCACTCACGATATCTTGACCTCATCTATGAGTTTCGCTCCTCAGATAACAAAGATTTGCTACCCAGTTCCCGTTCTGCGCCTCGATGATGTTATGGCTATAACAAAGGGGAATGCTGATGAATAGCGAGGTGGAGCCTCATTGCTCAGATGGTGATAGGCGTCTTCCAGCTGTGCCTATCGATTGGCCATCGGCCATTTTGCTTATCTTGATGAGCGTCATGGCTATTCTCGCATTCACATGGCCGCTTTTTGCTGCTCCGGGCGGCATTTTGTCCTATCAGGTCATGGCTCCTTTCACTATGGCTGCAATTATCCCAGTGACCTTGAGTTGCGCTCTGGTTCAAATATCCAATGCGCGCATGGATGTGAAAGATCTGGCGATGTGGGGGGTGCTGACGGCCTTAGGAGCTCTATCTCGTCCACTTGGCGCAGGGACAGCAGGGGTGGAGACAGTTTTCTTCCTCGTTGTCATGGGTGGACGTATCTTCGGTCCTGCATTCGGCTTTCTTTTGGGTAATTCGGTGCTTTTTGTCTCCGCTCTCATCACCGGAGGTGTGGGGCCTTGGCTTCCCTACCAGATGCTGGGGGCAGCCTTCTACGGTCTGGGAGCTGGTTTACTTCCTAAACGCTGGCGAGGAGCATTAGAGATTGCCGCTCTAGCGATCTATTCAGCTGTCATGTCATTCGTCTTCGGTATATTGATGGATTTCTCTTTTTGGCCATTTAATCTCTCGTATGGAAGTGCGGGTTTCGATCCTGCTGTGGGAATAGTAGAAAATCTCCATCGCTTCCTCATATGGAACTTGGCCACAGGCATGGGATGGAATACCGGCAGGGCGATCACCAATATTGTTCTTGTTACCCTTCTCGGTCCTGCTGTATTAAGAATTCTGCGCAGGGCATCGCGTGGATATTCCTTCGAGAAGACCGACGGTCAAAGAGAAAAACAGCACCCATCATGTCAATAGGGGCGGAGTGTGATGTCCGCCCCTATGGCTCACAGATTCTCAGGCAGATAGGAGTTGGGGATCGGAGTGAGGGGGCGCTCACCGGCCAATGCCTTGAGCACATTATTGGCGACCAATTCACTCATGGTATTGCGTGTCTCGATAGTCGCTGAACCGATATGGGGAAGTAAGACCGCATTCTCGCGAATCAACCCCTCGGGTACATGGGGTTCGTCTTCAAAGACATCGAGGCCGACACCAGCTAGATGACCGTCGTCGAGAGCGCGGATCATCGCCTCTTCGTCTACGAGCTGACCGCGAGCGGTATTGATCAGATATGACCCCTTCGGCATCATGCGGATCTGCTCTTCGCCGATCATATGGTGGTTTTCTGGTCGATACGGGCAGTGAAGGGAGACCACATGGGAACGCTTCAACAATTCATCGAGGGGGACGAATTCAGCCTCTAAAGCCTTTTCGTCTTCAGAATCCATGGGATGATTACCGCTATAGACGATATTCATGTCAAAAGCTTTAACCTTACGGGCAACCGCTTTACCGATCCGTCCAGCGCCGATCAAACCGAAGGTTTTATTCTGAATAGCAGATCCCACCATCAAGGACATATTCCACTGCCAGTGGTGGCCTGCGCGCAGATAGCGTTCCGCTTCAGGTAGACGGCGAGTGACGGCCATGATTAAGGCGAAGGCCAAATCGGCGGTGGCTTCGGTTAAGACATCGGGAGTGTGCGTGGTGATAATGCCACGACGAGCGCATTCGTCGAGATCGATATTGTTGAATCCAACTGCCACATTGGAGATGATCTTCAACTGCTTCCCGGCGGTATCGAGAAATTCCGCATCGACACGGTCGGATAGAGATGTGCAGATAGCCTCAGCTCCAGGGATGCGGGCGAGGACTTCTTCGCGAGAGGGGTATTCCTCAGGAGCAGCCATGTCGACCTCGTAGCCGGCATCTTTCAACAGCTTGACCCCAGCGTCAAGAATGTGATTCGTGATAACTACCTTCATGAATCAACACTTACACCAAAGGAAGATCATTGGTGGCGAAAGCGCAGAATTGAGACAGATGTGATGTCGGCTGAGCGATCGTCTCACCCGATAGCCCAGCCGACATATCTTATGCTCCGAAGATCAGTCTCAACATGAAAGCCGTAGCTGCACCGATACAGGCGGACGCCGGCAAAGTGATGACCCACGCTAAACCGATCGGTCTCATCAATTTCCAGTTGGCCGCCTTATTGACCATTCCGACTCCAAGAACAGCGCCGATCAAAATATGGGTAGACGAGACGGGTAGACCGAGCAAAGAAGCCGCCATCACCACACAGGCAGATGCTAATTCTGCAGCGAAACCGGAGGCTGGATGCATTTTCGTCAGCCCTTCTCCAACGGTACGGATCACCTTGCGTCCGATGAACCACAATCCGACGATCAAGGCGATGCCGCACATGACCAGGATTGGCGTGGGGACGGCGGCTTTAGCATTGATCGTCTGGGAGCGGATCACGTCCACCACCGCAGCGAAAGGCCCTACGGCATTCGCGATGTCATTGGAGCCGTGGCTGAAAGCGAAAGCCGATGCCGTAAAAACCTGCATCCAGCTAAACATCAGGAAGGTTGAACGCGATAGAGTCTCATTTTTCAACGTCTTGGCGAAGATAAAGACTGCCATCCAAACAGCGATACCTACCATGCCCATAATCATCAGATTGCCGGCAGTATCGAGACCCAGATGCAGATTCTTCAAACCTTTGAATAGCATCATCGAGCAGATGATCATTGCGCCGATCGCTGCCAAGATGGGAACCCAGATCTCCAAAGCGCGATGGGCATGTATCTGTTTCGCCTCTTGATCGATGGTGAGAAGCTCTTTGAAATAATCCGATTCCAGTTGGGAGGCGTCCACATTGCCACGGCGGAAAAGAGCGGCGTCTCTGGCGAGAGTGCGCGTATAGGAACGTTTCTGCAAAGTGGTGAGAGCGTCCACGCGAGCTTTATGGCGACGTCGATGCTCGTCGCGTTTTGCTTTGATTTTTGATAGGCGTGCTTCGGCCTCATCGTTATAGACCAGAATGTGTCTCTTGATTGCACGGAACAAGATGAAAGAGGTCATGCCGCCGAGCAGAGGAGAGAGTATCCAGGAGATAGCGATACTGCCGATTTGAGACCATTGCACCATTTCCAAGCCATTCGAACCGCTCACGGTGCCGATCAGGATACCGGCACCTACGATTCCGCCGATGATGGCATGTGTGGTCGAGACGGGCCAGCCTTTGCGAGTGGCGATCAATAACCATAAGGCCGCGCCGAGAAGAGCTGCCATCATGATATAGACAAAATCTTGAGGCGATAATGCTGCGTGTTCTAGGTCGATGATGCCTGAGCGGACGGTTTCGGTGACAGAACCTCCAGCGATCACCGCTCCAGCCACTTCAAAGACGGCGGCGACCAGTAAGGCTTGTTTGATCGTTAAGGTGCCAGCGCCAACGCTAGTCCCGAAGGAATTCGCCACGTCATTGCCGCCGATATTGAAAGCCATGAAGACGCCGAAAGCGATGGTGGTCAACAGCAGAAGGTAATTGCGGTGCGGGCCGACATAGCCGATTGACCAATAGATGAAGGCGATCAAGCTGATAGCCATGAGAGTCCCAAACGTCAGATGCCACCAACGGTCGGGGCCTAAAAAGCCGTGCTGAGCTCGTTCATTGGAAGATAGGCGAGCTGGTTGAAGGGTCTTATCAGATGTTTTCACGAGCAGATCCTCCGTTTATTGAGCCAGGCAAAGTGTGTCTGTTGTGCTCCACAGTGGGGAGATTATCGGTGGGATTTGTCGCTGACAAATTGCTAATTGGCGCTGAAAAATCCTCACTCTGACGAGGGTGGAAAAATGCGTCACCTCAGCATATTTTTAGATATTTATACTTATTTTCTAGGTGTTTTGCGGGGATAAAGTGCGTCAAGTTTTAGTGTTTTTCACGTTCAATTCATCTGTGTTTTTTCTTTTCATTGTCCCCTTAGTTGATTGAAGTGTCGCAGTCAAATTCTTGTGAAAAAGATGATGATGTCGATCTCGGATCTTCGAAATGGACGCTATGCAGTAGGGATTAGCGTCGGTGACTCAACCATGTCGCGCCCATACCAAGGGCGGTGCAGATTCCTACAGTGCAGATTCCTACAACAAACAACACACCTGAGATAGCGACTCCAGTGGCAGGAAGAGCTCGTGTCGGTTTTGCTGGTTCCGTAGCATTGACTGGCTGCTTCGCACTGTCTTTGGGGATCGCAGTGTTTGAAGGCTTAGCTGTCTTACCGGATTCGACGGTCTGTTCAAGATCTCTGGCATCGCCGGTGCCAGTTGTGGGATTAATTTGTGTTTCAGTGTCGATATATAGTGCGAAAAAGAAAATTTTTATGCAGTTGTTTGTTGTATCTGCCCCAGGTGGTACATATGTTCATCGACCGCTAGTGAGATGGTCATCTGTCCCTACCCTTTTAGCTGAGTTGAGAGAAAAAGACTCACGAAAAGACTGCGACTGAGGCATCATGAATTTATGACCTTTAGTGTTTTCGACACCTTCCGTATCGGCATTGGGCCGTCCTCATCTCACACGGTGGGGCCGATGGTTGCCGCTCGCCAATTCGCGGTTCACCTATATGAAAAAGCGCTCCTGGATAAGGTCACACGCGTCAAGATAGAACTTTTTGGCTCTTTGGGGGCTACCGGATGGGGACATGGAACTGGATCTGCCGTCCTGCTTGGTTTAGAAGGGGCTGAACCCCACAGTGTCGATGCTCCCTCCGTCCCTCAGCGGGTGCGTCAGATCCGTGCTGATCGCAGGCTCACACTGTTGGCAGATGATGGGAATTATCCTCAGCACTGTGTCGAATTCGACCCTGAACAAGATCTCATCCGTCACCACCATAAACATCTCGATTTTCACCCCAACGCTATGGGTTTTGAAGCGTGGAATGGCGATCAGATGATCGCCCATGAGATCTGGTATTCCATCGGGGGAGGAGCTGTCGTCCAAGACGATGGAAGCGGCTCTCCAGAAATTATCCGTGAGCCCTTTAAGGGTCCTTATTATTTCCGCCGAGCAGACGACCTGGTCGCTATCTGCGATCGAGAGCAGTTGCGCATTTGGGAACTCATGATGGCTAACGAGACCGCTTTGCGTGAAGAATCGGAAGTTAACGCCAAATTGGATGAGATCTGGGCGGTGATGTGTGACTGTATCGCCACCGGATGTTCAACGACTGGCACACTGCCCGGCGGATTATTCGTCACCCGTCGCGCCGCAGGACTTTATCGCAAATTGATCTCCTCTGTCGGATCGGATGATCCCCTTATCGCTTTGGACGAGGTTAGCCTGTGGGCTTTGGCGGTCAATGAGGAAAACGCTGCTGGTGGACGGATGGTCACCGCTCCTACCAATGGGGCGGCTGGAGTGATTCCTGCAGTGTTGAAATTCGCCACGATGCACATCGAAGGAGATGAGCGCGATCAGGTGCGTCAATTTCTTCTGACAGCCGGAGCGATCGGATCCATTTTCAAGACGACTGCCTCCATCTCAGGAGCAGAAGTCGGCTGTCAAGGCGAAGTTGGGACAGCATGTGCCATGGCTGCTGCCGGATTAGCTCACGTCATGGGAGGGACCTCTCAGCAAGTGGTGAACGCTGCTGAGATCGGCTTGGAGCATCACCTCGGTCTCACTTGCGATCCGGTGGGAGGGCTCGTCCAGATACCGTGTATCGAACGCAATGCGGTTGCTGCAGTCAAGGCGATCACTGCCGCACGTCTTGCGATCAATGATGACGGCTATCAATTCGTTTCTCTCGATGCGTGCATCAGGACGATGATGGAAACTGGTTTGGATATGCAGACGAAATATAAAGAAACCGCTCAGGGAGGATTGGCAGTCAATATCATCGAATGCTGACCCCATCGGGATAAGGTGTCGGGCAGATGATGCCGCCCGACACACCTATTATTGAGATATGGCAGATAAGACCAGTTCTGCCTGCTCATCGAGGGTGGCGAGAAGGGTCTGATAAGGCTGATCGGCTGGACGAATTCCCACCTTGATTCCCCATGTCACATCACCGGCGAGATCGTAGCACCGCCGAATCTCGTCAGCGTCTAACAAAGAAGAGTTTGGGGCGGCAGTCGTATGGGCAAAAGGTAGGTGGGCGTCTGTCCATGCAGGACCAAAGTCAGTGGTCTGATCGGAACAGCTGGACAATCCCACGTGGACGAGTAATCCGGATTCAGCAGCGCGAGAGATATGGTCTATTCCGGTGGCGATGTCGCGTCCTTCGATAGCTGAGCGAGCCCAGTTGATGACCAGATTAAATCCGCGTTCAGCATATCGTTCGTGAAGTGTGCGAGCGATCGAGATCTCCTCGTCCACATGTAGATATCCCTTATTGGGCTCTTGCCCGTCGATGGCGGCATCGCAATGTTCAATCCAGATATGAGTAGATCCCCACTCCCAGGAGGCGATCTCGTCTAAGGAGCGTTCAAAGGCTTCGTTATGAGCGCCCATTGTGGGAGCCGAGTGGAGTTGAAGAGCGCGAATGGTATATCCAGCGTCCTGTAAGGCAATGATGTCGCGATAACCCTGGCGCACCCAATCCAAAGCAGCTCTGCGTCCTGCCTCGTCCTTAGAAGCTAAACCGAAACTTGGATAGGACGAGTTGTAGTGCATCGTGCCAGGAATTCCCGAGACGATCGCAGGAAGCGAAGGATCGAAGCCTTCAGGCCAGCTGATGTGGTCGGCAAATCCCAATTCGATTCCGCCGATCCATTCGCGTTCGGACAGAGCCTGGCAGAAGGCCTTACGTTCCCGCTCATCATTGGGCCAGATATTGTAGGCCGAAGAGTAAAATTTCATAGACCTATCGTCTCATGTATGCCTTCCCTATGTGTGGGAGTGGAATTTTTTACCCCCTATGGTAGTTATAGAAGTATTCAGTGTGAGACACCCTGTCTCGAACTTTCGTAGAGGCATATTAGATTTCTCATTTCCTCAGGAATACCCCTTGTCAGAAGGACATTATGCTGATTAAACTCATCAACCGCGCTGCGCGGCCCTATTGGGGGTGGCTCGTTGTCATCATCTCCTTGCAGTTGGTGGCCACCATCGCATCGCTCACTTTGCCGTCCCTCAATGCCAAAATCATCGATCGCGGCGTCGCCCTTGTCGATACCGATGCGATCCTCCACTTTGGTGGAATCATGCTGGCGGTATCCGCTCTTCAAGGCATCTGCACGATCTGTGCCGTTTTCTGCTCGGCGCGTACTGCGATGGCGATGGGAAGGGATATGCGGCAATGGATTATCGACAAGGTCATGTCCTTCTCCCGCAAAGAGGTTAACTCCTTTGGAGCGCCCAGCTTATTGACCCGCACGACGAACGACGTCCAACAGGTTCAGATGCTGGTCTTCATGACCTGCGCGATGATGGTCTCCGCCCCCATCATGATGGTCGGTGGAGTCGTCATGGCTCTCAGGGAAGATCTTGTCCTCAGCTGGTTAATCGTTGTCAGCGTGGTTGTTCTCGGGGGATTTGTCGGTTTGCTCATGCCGAAATTGACCTATCTCTTCCGCATGAATCAGCGCAAAATCGATCAGATTAACCGAATCGTGCGTGAACAGATCTCCGGTATCCGAGTGATCAGAGCATTCACGAGAGAAGAACATGAACAGAAACGATTTGATGAGGCTAATCGCGATTTGATGAATCTCTCTCTCAAGATCGGCACATTCTTCTCGATGCTCTTCCCCTTCGTTCACCTGGTCATGGATCTTTCCTCTGTCGCGGTCATGTGGTTTGGGGCAAGCCGCATTGAATCCGGTGGTATCGAAGTGGGACAGTTGACGGCATTCCTGTCCTATCTCATGCAGATCCTCATTTCGGTGATGTTGTCCACGATGATGGTCATGATGGCGCCACGAGCCGCTGAATGCGCCAAACGCATCGGACAGGTATTGAATACCGAGAGCAGCGTGACGACCCGTCCAGAAACTACCACCCCAGATCACAATGAGGGACGCGTGTTTTTCGATCACGTCTCCTTCCACTACGAAGGAGCGCATGAGCCGGTTCTAAGTGACCTGAATTTCTCCATCGAGCCAGGGACGACGACGGCGATTATCGGATCGACTGGATCGGGGAAGACAAGCCTGGTCAATTTGATCCCCCGTCTGTTTGACGCCACCCATGGAAGCGTCAAAGTCGATGGTATAGACGTGCGCGATTACGACCCTGAGATTTTATGGCAACGTATCGGATTCGTTCCCCAGAAGGCATATCTTTTCAGTGGAACGATCCGGTCCAATCTGGAATATGGACGCCCGCATGCCAGCGATGAACAGTGTTGGGAGGCGTTGAGAATCGCTCAAGCAGACGACTTCGTCCGCGCTCTTCCAGAAGGATTAGATGCCCCTGTCGCCCAGGGAGGAACGAATTTTTCTGGAGGTCAACGTCAGCGTCTCTCCATCGCGCGAAGCATCATCAAAGCCTCACCGATCATGATTTTTGACGACGCTTTCAGCGCTTTGGACGTGGCGACCGATGCCGCATTGAGAGCTGAATTGGCGAAGGCGACGAGCGATACCTCGGTTATCATCGTCGCTCAAAGAATCTCGACAATCCGTCATGCCGATCAGATCATCGTTTTGGATAGTGGAAGGATCGCTGGAATCGGAACACATGATGAATTGCTTGACACCTGTCAGGTTTATCAAGAGATCGTGGCTTCTCAAATGAATTCTCAGGAGGTGAAGTGATGAGCGCTCAGCGCATGAATAGTCATCGCCGTCCCGGACGCGGTCAGCATACTGGTGAGAAGGCGATCAATTTCTGGCCATCATTGAAACGCCTCATGGGGATGATGAGTTCTGAACGGTGGATCTTCGTCCTTGTCGCCCTTCTCGGCACGATCTCTGTGGCAGGCATCGTGATAGGGCCGCGACTCATCGGCAAAGCAACCGATGTCATCTTCGCCGGTGTGATCGGTGCTAGATTGCCTGCTCAGCTGACAACGGATCAGATGGTTGAACAGTTGCGAGCTGGAGGGAAAGACGATTTTGCCTCCATGCTGGATTCGATGAAAGACCTTGTCGTTCCAGGATCAGGAATCAACTTCTCCCTCTTAGGTCATTGGCTTGCCATTGCGATTATCGTCTATCTTGTCGCCGCTTTATTGAGCTATTTGCAAAACTACCTGCTACGCATTGCCGTCCAGAGAGGGATCTATCGTCTGCGTGACCAGGCGAGGGATAAGCTCGATAGGATGCCCCTTTCCTATTTTGACCGTCAGCCACGAGGGGAATTGCTCAGCCGTTTGACCAACGATGCTGACAATATCTCTCAAACTCTTCAACAGACATTGGGACAGCTGTTAACCGCTTTGCTGACCGTCATCGGTGTGGGCATAATGATGTTCTCCGTCTCATGGATCTTGGCATTGGTGACCTTGTCCACATTGCCCGTAGCGGCGATCGTCTCGATCTTCATCGCTCGTAAAGCGCAAAGCCAATTCGCCTCCATGTGGAAAGTTACCGGCGATTTAAGCGCTCAAGCAGAAGAGGCCTATACCGGGCACTCCTTGGTAAAAGTCTTTGGGCGTCATCGTGAGGTGAGCGAGCGTCTAGCTCAAGCCAATGAAAATCTCTATGAGGTTTCGCGTAAGGCTCAGGCGATCTCGGGTCTGATCATGCCGATCAATATGTTCATCGGAAATATCGGTTATGTTCTCATCGCGGTGATCGGTGGTCTGCTCGTCGCCCGTGGACGAATTCCTCTCGGTGATGTGACCGCTTTCATCCAATATTCACGCATGTTTACCCAGCCGATCACCCAGATCGCTTCCCTGGCCAATACGTTGCAATCCGGTGTGGCATCAGCTGAGCGCGTCTTGGAGATCCTAGACGCCGAGGAGATGGAAGCTGATAAGAGGACAGATGATGCCTCTGCCATCACCAGCGGACATGTGAGCTTCGATTCCATCGCTTTCAGCTATGACCCCACCAGGCCGTTAATTGAAAATCTGTCTTTAGATGTTAAACCCGGGCAGATGGTGGCAATCGTCGGTCCGACAGGAGCTGGAAAGACCACCTTGGTGAACCTTCTAGAGAGGTTCTATGAGCTGGATAAGGGGACGATCTATGTCGATGGTGTGGATATCTCGACCGTTCCGCGTGCTGAATTGCGCAGTCATTTCGGAATGGTGCTCCAAGATACCTGGCTATTCGGTGGAACGATTGCTGACAATATCGGCTATGGAAAACCGGGAGCGACACGTGAAGAGATCGAGCAGGCAGCCCGTGCTGCCCACGTGGATCGTATTGTCCAGCATCTACCAAACGGATATGACACCTGGATTGACGATGAGGGGACAAGTCTTTCACAAGGAGAGAAACAGCTCATCACGATTGCTCGTGCCTTCATAGGATCCCCCGAATTGCTGATTTTAGATGAGGCGACATCGAGCGTCGATACACGAACTGAAGTGCTTGTCCAAGAGGCAATGAACCGTTTGCGTAGCGGACGAACGAGCTTCGTGATCGCCCATAGGCTTTCAACGATTCGCGATGCCGATGTCATCTTGGTGATGAATGATGGAGCCATCGTCGAGCAAGGACATCATGATGAATTGCTCGCCCGAAAGGAAGCTTATTGGGATCTGTATCAAGCCCAATTCGCTGCTTGATTCCCTATATCCCGTCCGCGCTATGTGGGCGGGATATTTCTTTTGGAATATAGACAGTCTGTGAAAAGGTCGTGCAGATCTGCAAGCTTAATTCCATGACGGGGATTTCAAGAAGGATCATCACTATATGGGATAACAAGGACACCGCACCAAGACCGTGTCATTCTTGAAAGGTACAGGTAAATAAGTGACCGGGTTGATGGCGTAATACCTCTCGGTCTTTCACATAGTCTGGAGCATGATTATGCGCAAAGTAGTGGAGAAGGTTTACGAAGAAGTCCTCAAACGAAATCCCAATGAACCAGAATTTCATCAAGCCGTTCGAGAAGTTCTGGAGTCGATTGGTCCTATTTTCGATAGACATCCTGAATATATTGAAACGAAGCTTTTAGAGCGTTTGGTAGAACCGGAAAGACAGCTGATCTTCCGAGTTCCCTGGGTGGATGATCGAGGAGAAGTCCAAGTCAATAGGGGATATCGCATTGAATACAATTCAGCTCTCGGCCCATATAAAGGGGGATTGCGTTTTCACCAATCGGTGAACCGTTCCATCTTGAAATTCCTTGGATTTGAACAGATTTTTAAAAATGCCCTTACCGGACAAGGCATCGGTGGAGGTAAAGGCGGATCCGATTTCGATCCTCACGGACGATCGGATACGGAAGTGATGCGTTTTTGTCAACAATTCATGACCGAGTTATATCGCCATATTGGAGATTCCACGGACGTTCCAGCTGGCGATATCGGGGTGGGGGGTCGAGAAATCGGTTTCCTCTTCGGGATGTATAAGAGGATCACCAACCGATTCGAGCCCGGTGTTTTGACGGGGAAATCTCTCAATTGGGGTGGTTCGCAGGCTCGTATTGAAGCTACAGGATATGGAACAGTTCTCTTCGCTCAGCGGATGTTGCAACAGCGAGGAGAAGATATTGAAGGTCAACGGATCGCGATCTCCGGATCTGGAAATGTGGCGATCTATGCGGCGCAAAAAGCTCAACTTCTCGGAGGGAAAGTCGTGACCCTTTCCGATTCATCCGGTTGGATATTGGATGAATCCGGTATTGATATCGATCTCGTTCGTCAGATCAAAGAGGTTGAAAGAGGACGTATCGAACAATATGCGAAGCGTAAGCCAGGAGTTGAATATTTCTCTGGCTCTCGTCCGTGGGGAGTGGGAGCAACGCTAGCTTTGCCATGTGCCACTCAAAATGAATTGGACGATGACGATGCACGTTCGCTCTTGAAAGGTGGAGTGAAATGTGTGGCGGAGGGTGCCAATATGCCTTCCACTCCACAAGCCATTGCGCTTTTGCAGGATAACGGAGTGCTTTTCGGTCCTGGAAAAGCTGCGAATGCTGGAGGCGTGGCAACATCTGCTTTAGAAATGCAACAGAATGCAGCTCGCGCTCAGTGGACATTTGAGCAGACAGAAAAGCAACTCACCGCCATCATGCATCAGATCCATGATGAATGTATCGCTACCGCCGAGGAATACGGCCATCCAGGTGACTATGTGGCAGGAGCTAATATCGCTGGTTTCCTCAAGGTAGCGCAGGCTATGACCGAACAGGGAATCGTCTAGATAGGTGATCTTTCACGAAATGAATGGGTGCGATTCATCGGTTATCTGCTAAGGATCGCACCTGATTCTTAGGTGATCTCAATGTGTATAGGTCTACCTTGAGCGCTTTTACAAGGGGGTGAAAATCTGCGAAATCGTAAGAATTAAGACTCATGTGCACTTCTTGATCTGTTAAATCATCTCAGATAACAATGATGGCTCTTTCGCATAGCCTTCACCTTCTCATATCGTGTGTAAAGGCTATGCTCCTAGCTTCTCAGGCGCTACCCTGGTGAGGTGAGTGAAACACCTATATCCGCCAGCGAGCTAGAAGATCAGATCTCCGAGCAGCGTCAGGTGCGTCGTGCGAAACGCGAACGCATGTTGGGCACCGAACGCGAACCCTACCCTGTGGATATGAGTCGTGACCACACCTTATCCCAGGTGCGCGAAAAGTGGGGATATCTTCAAGCTGGAGAAGAGACCCAAGATATTGTCGAAATCGGAGGACGTATCGTCTACGCCCGCAATAGCGGTAAATTGTGTTTCGCCACCCTCCAGGACGGATTCAATCAGAAATCCAACGGGGAACGTCTGCAAGTCATGATCTCTCTTGCTGAGGTCGGAGAACAGGCTCTTGCCGACTGGAAAGCCGATGTCGATCTCGGCGATATCATCTGGGTGCGCGGACGTGTTATCGCCTCGAAACGAGGTGAGCTGTCGGTCATGGCTAGTGAGTGGAAGATCGCCTCAAAGGCTTTGCGCCCTCTCCCAACCCTGCATAAAGACCTGTCAGAAGAATCCCGTGTCCGTCAACGCTATTGCGATCTGATCGTCCGTCCGCAAGCGCGCGAGATGGTTCGTATGCGTTCTGCCATGATGAAATCTTTGCGTTCCACTTTGGACGAAGCAGGTTTCTTAGAGGTCGAAACGCCGACCTTGCAGCTCATTCACGGAGGAGCGGCCGCCCGTCCGTTCAACACATCGCTCAACGCTTTCAATATCGATATGACCTTGCGTATCGCTTTAGAGCTTTACCTGAAGAGGGTCATGGTAGGTGGAGCCGATAGCGTCTATGAAATCGGACGTATCTTCCGCAATGAGGGTATCGATTCCACCCATTCGGCTGAATTCACCATGTTGGAGGCCTATCACTCCTGGGGAGATCACAAATCCATCGCGGCGTTAACCCAGAAGATGATTATGAACGTCGCCGATGTTTTCGGTATTCATCAAATCGAGCGTCCAGATGGACAGGTCATCGATTTAGACGGTGAATGGGAATGGCTCGGCGTCTATGAAGGTGTCTCGAAAGCTCTCGGTGAAGAGGTTACCGTCGATACCGATGTCGAGACGTTACGATCCTATTGCGATGCCCATGAGATCGAATGGGATAAGGAATGGGGCAATGGAAAGCTCGTCATGGAATTGCTGGAGCATCTTGTTGAGCCCCATTTGATGAACCCGACCTTCGTATGCGATTTCCCTGCAGTCGCTCAGCCGCTGGCGCGTCGTCACCGCAGTGAGGTGGGCAAGATCGAAGCGTGGGATCTCATTATCGGCGGCGTTGAGAGAGGAACTGGCTTCAACGAGTTGATCGATCCGATCATTCAGCGCGAAATCCTCACCGCTCAATCGTTGGCTGCAGCAGCGGGAGACCCTGAAGCTATGCAACTCGATGAGGACTTCCTCATCGCCCTTGAACAGGGGGCTCCTCCGATGGGAGGTATGGGCATGGGTGTGGATCGTCTGCTCATGTTGTTCACCAATGCCGGTATCCGTGAGACCATTCTCTTCCCACTTTTACGTCCGCAAGCATAGGAAGTCGCTCTAGGACGGGGGTTGATCGTCCACTAAACTAGGAGATCAGCCCCCAACGTGAGGACTTTTCATTGATTCTGCTGCTCTGCTTCTATGCGTTGGCAGCTTGTTTAGCGCCTATCGCCATACGCTATTGGTCACGTCGAGCGTTTATCGCTCTCGCGTGTGTAATCGCATCTGCTTTCGTCTATGCCTGCGCCCATACCCGTCAGATTCTGGACGGGAAACCGATCACCTCCCGCTATGAATGGGTGGAATCAATCGGTTTAACCATGACTTTCCGCATCGATGTTTTGAGTTGGCTCATGTTGCTCATCATCGGAGGACTCGGTGCGATCATCTTGGTCTATTGCAGCGCGTATTTCGCTAAAAAAGCTTCTGGATTAGGTCGTTTCTCAGCGGTATTTATCGCTTTTGCTGGGGCGATGGTCGGATTAGTCAGCGCCGATAATACGTTATTGATCTGTGTTTTTTGGGAATTGACTAGTATTTTTAGCTTCCTGTTGATCGGGCATTCCTACCACTATCAGCATGCCAGACGAGCAGCTCTCCAAGCGATCACGGTGACCGGAATTGGTGGTCTGTTCATGCTGACAGGTTTCGCGATGCTGGGTGTGGCTCCAGGAGGCTCATTTGAAGTTTCTAATCTCGTAGAATCCCTCGCAGACGGATCGCTAGCCGCTCAAGCCGATAACCGTTATCTTTTCGCGGCAGCTGTGATGATCTTCATGGGAATCGCCACGAAATCAGCTCAGATTCCCTTCCACTTCTGGCTTCCTGGAGCGATGGCAGCACCTACTCCCGTCTCCGGTTATCTCCATGCGGCAGCTATGGTGAAAGCCGGTGTGTATCTGGTCGCCCGTCTTGCCCCTGGATTCACCTTCTTGGGTTGGCAACCGATCATCGTTACTTTCGGTATCGGCACCATGTTGATCGGCGGTTATCGCTCCTTGCGTCAATACGATCTCAAACTCGTCTTGGCATACGGTACGGTTTCTCAGCTTGGACTCATCATCGTCATGGTCGGTTACGGAAACGCCGAGATGGCATTGGCGGGATTGGCGTTACTCATCGCTCACGCTCTGTTCAAATCGACACTTTTCTTAGCTGTGGGCACGATCGATCACCAGACGGGGACACGTGATCTGCGTGAACTCAGCGGTGTGGCATCGCAGATGCCTTTGTTGACGGCGATCTGTGCTGTGGCATCGTTATCGATGGCTGGAATGCCTGTCACCGTCGGCTATCTGGCGAAGGAGGCGGCATTGACATCTCTCGCCTCGTCTGATATGCCTATTTTCGCTCTGATGACTTTCGGATCAATCCTCACCTTCGCTTATACATTGCGTTTCATGTGGGGAGCTTTCGCCACCAAACCCGATGTGGATGTCAAGGCTATCTGCCCTGCAGATCCACGTTTAGTGTGGCCTTTAGCTGTCACATCATGTCTTTCTTTGCTCTTAGCAGCTTTCCCTCATGGACTTGAGCAGATTCTCAATCGATATGCCACCTCATATCCTGGATCGGCCGGTCATCTTCACCTATGGGCGGGATGGAATCTTCCCACATTCGCCACCATCGCTGTCGCCTTGGTCGGATCGATGCTTTTCATCGTCCGCGATAGAGTTTCGGCATGGCAAAGACGTATGAAAATAATCGGAGCTGACGAGGTTTATCGTCGTATCTTTAAACGTCTCAATGACTATGCCACCGATGTGACCGCCAATGTCCAAAGGGGATCTTTACCCAGCTATGTGAGTGTTATCGCCAGCGTGGTCATCATTTCGACTATCGCAGTCCTATGCGCCTATGGTTTGCCGCAGCGTATGGGATTGCGCTGGGCAGATTCCTCTCTCCAAGCGGGGATCTGTTTGATTGGATGCGCGGTAGTCATTCTCGTCGTCCAGGCGAGAAGACGTATGAAAGCGGCGTTGCTGACAGCATTCATCGGTTTTATCATCGCCCTCCTATTCGCTCTCCAAGGAGCTCCCGACCTGGCCTTAACTCAGGTGGTATGCGAGACGATTTCGATGATCGTCTTCGTTCTCGTCTTGCGCCGTCTACCACCCTATTTCACC
>JAEZYG010000023.1 GCA_023419175.1 Actinomycetes bacterium | reverse complement strand
TCTATAACCGTGCTGGTGAGCAGCCGGTTCGTGTGGAGTTGAAGGTGAAAGATGGCGATAAGCTCGTCGTTTCGCCGAAGCATTTCGATGGATACTCCACTGAAGATGGCGATAAGAACATCACCGTGGACGGGGATCAGGAATTGACCTTCAACTACACCAAGGCGAAAGAGAAGGAATGTCCTCCTGCTCCTGAAGCTCCCGCTCGTCATACCGTTACCGTCCGTTATGAAGATGGAAACGGCAACGAGCTGAGCAAGACCTCCTCCTATAAGGTCAATGAGGGTGATGACTTCAACGTCGAGCCCAAGGACATCGCAGGATACCGCTATGACAAGACCAAGGAAGGCGAAGGACTCAGCACCGATCTGCACCTGACCGATGTGAAGTCCGATACCACCGTGGTTCTGGTCTACCGTGTGGACGACTGCGATCAGCCTGATCAGCCGGCTCCTGTTAACCCGGTCACCCCGGCTCAGCCGAATGACCCGGTTGACAAGCCCGCCACTCCAGCCGAGCCCAAGGTGCGTCCTGTCCACCTGCCAGCTACTGGTATGGAAAGCGGAATTCCAGCAGCTTTGCTTGCTGGATTGGCAGCCAGCCTCGGTGGTGTCGTGATCGCTCGCAAGCGTTCAGCTCGCCAGTGATCTGACCGATCAGAGGTAATTCGAGGGGGCTTCCCATTGGGGAGCCCCCTTCGTCTTATCGAGATCATTATCAAAACTCGACAGATACCTATCCATGTGACGATCTCACCGTCCAGCGATTCCTTTAATATCTATTCGCTTAGGAATGAGTGCTCATTTTCCTAAAGATGTTGATGAGGCAGAGTGTAGAGATTATCCCTTCATCTCGATTGAATCAGAATGAAGATAGATCGAATCCAATGGGTCGCTGCTCTTATCGATAGGCGTTATAAATGACAGATATGAATCACACGACAAGGTGAACTGATCCGCTCGTATCTTGTGAAGATCGCCAGAAGATCAGATAAAAGGGTTATAGAAGCGTCCACCGTTGACAACGAGTAAGGCGATCGCCACACCTAAGAGGACAAGCGATAAGGAAATAGCAATCCAATCGGCGCTGCGAAGTGGACGTGCGCGATACCAGGAGCGTTTAGATCCGCGTCCAAAACCGCGCAATTCCATCGCTGTCGAGATCGTCTCAATGCGTTGCATTGAGCTCAGCAGAAGGGGAATCAAGACCTGAGTCACATTGCGGATACGCGTCCACAAGGGAACACGTCGAGAGATATCGGCTCCCCTTGCCTGCTGCGCACATGAGATATCGCGAAACTCGCGCTGTACGTCGGGGATATATCTCAACGCCAAGGAGACCGCATAGGAGATGCGATAGGGCACACCGATACGGTTCAATGATGAGGCGAATTCACTAGGAGATGTGGTGACAATGAACAATAAAGCGATGGGTAAAACTGCAAAATATTTCAAGGTCACATTGAGCTGATAGAAAAGCTGTTCAGCCGTGACCGTATAGGGGCCGATCAGGTGGATAAGGTCATGACGACTTTGGTAGATCTCAACCCCATAGGTAGGGGCAAAAAGGAAGATGAGTACGTTATTTAAGATCATGAAGATCACGATGATCCACATGATGACGGCAAGATCCTTCAAAGAAATTTTGGAGATAATCCACACAGCGATAGAGATGATGAGCATCGCTATCAAAAGACGGGTATCGAATCCGATCATCGTCGCCAAAGAGGCGACAAGCATCATCACCAATTTAGTCGTTCCCGTCAGGGAATGAATAAGTGAATCGCGTTCGATATATCCCAAAATAGGCTGTCGGGTAGCCATGTTAGCGTCCTGTCCCCAGATGAGAGCGCAAAATATCCGACCTCCACTGCCGCTCACGAACAATGAATTGTTCAATGAAACGATCGGTATGGTCGATACCGACCCGTTTCGCCAAAGCGGTCAATGACGTGGTGGCCAGCGACGCTCGTTCAGCAATTGATAGATCAGCCAAGATCGCAGAGGAACGATCCGAGGCGATGAGATGACCATCATGCATCACCATTGTCGTCGAGGTATATTCCAAAGCCAGATGCATGTCGTGAGTGATGAGGATAATCGTCACCTGTGAATCTGCCAGAGAACGTAAGAACTCCATGATGTCGGTATAGTGAGCCCAATCTTGGCCAGCGGTTGGCTCATCCAAGATGATGATCTTCGGATCCATCACCAGCACGGAGGCAATCGTCACTCTCTTACGCTGTCCGAAACTCAATGCTGAAATCGGCCAGGAACGATATGCCCATAAACCGCATATCTTCAAAACCTCTTCGATGCGACATTCCGCTTCCGAACCCGTAATACCGCGTTGGGCTAATGCCAAGCCCACTTCGTCGAGGATCAGTGGCTGAGAAATCATCTGATTCGGATTTTGAATGACGAAACCAATTTTTTCGGCGCGTTGAGCAATCGGCGAATCGGTGATCTCGACACCGTCGCAGATGATTCTCCCAGAATCTGGACGATCAAAACCGCAGATCAATCTCGCCAGGGTGGACTTCCCAGCACCATTCGTCCCACACAGGGCGACGGTATCGCCGGCGCATATATCAAAAGAGATATCGCTGAGGATCGGGGTATCGTTGATCGAAAAATTCACATTGCGTGCGCTGAGAATGACCTCGGTCGGCTCACGTCTAAGAGGAGGTTCGCACGACCACTGACGAAGGGTAGAAGCGACTGGGTCAAGACGGATCTTATCGACATGAGATGGACATTCCTCAGATGTGGGGCTATGTCCAGCCATTCGAACAGCGGTCACGAAAAGAGGCTCACGAATACCGTGATCGGTCAAGATCTGGGAGGCGATGATCTGATCGCAATCGCCATCGGCGATGATGCGTCCGCGATCCATGACGATGATCCGATCGAGGTCACAGCGCAAAATATCTTCGAGGCGATGCTCGATGATGATGACGGTCGTGTTGTAGCGGGCGTGAAGATCTGCGATCAAATCGACTGCTTGGTGACCTGATGCTGGATCGAGAGAGGCTAAAGGCTCATCGAAAAGTAAAATATCGACCTCGTCTACCAAGACTCCAGCCATCGAAACCCTCTGCTTTTGTCCTCCGGATAGGTCGTGAGGTGAGGAGTCGAGAAGGTGATCGATGTGGACGCTCTCAGCGGCTTTACGGGTACGCTCCACCATCTCTCGATGGTCGCATTCCGCATTTTCTAGGGAAAAGGCGATATCTTCTGCAACGGTGAGGGAAACGAATTGTCCATCTGGATCTTGAAGAACCGTTCCGACACGTTGGGATAGTTCATGTAGGGGTGTGGTGGACGGATCCATGCCGGCTACCCTGATCGATCCGTCCACAATTCCTGCATAGCGGTGAGGGATCAAACCGCTTATCAGATTGGCAAGAGTGGATTTTCCCGACCCCGATTGTCCTACGATCGCCACTTTTTGACCGCGATAGATCGTCAGATTGATATCGGTCAACGTGGGTTGAGATTGAGCGCGATATTGAAAGGTGACATCGCGCAATTCGACGATTGGCTCAAGCCCGCCAACCGTCGAATCACTACTTGCATAAAGCGACATCGTGCTCACTGGTCGAGGGTGAGTGAACCGGATTTCGTCACCGTCTTACCGTAGGCGATCAAAATGATGATGCCGATAACCACAGAAGTGACCGCATTGACTCCCCAAGCGGTCAACCCTTGAACGAAGACTTTTCCTGCCGGTTCAGAGTAGATGAGGACGTCAAGGGCGGGGGCGAGTAACACCCAAGCGATGGCATGAGCCATCACCGTCGCAAAACCAAAACGCATCAGTGTGGTGGTGGTCACTCCGTCCGATTGAACCTTATCTCGTAAGCACAGCAGACCGACGATCAGACCGACGACGGCAGAAGCGATAATCCACGACCACCACGGGCCGAAGGTCGATACATCGATGAGGAAATGTCCGATGAAGCCCATCAGAGCAGCCACCACAGGACCGTAAAGGATGGCAAAGACCACCAGCAGGGCATATTGGATATTGAGGGTGGTGTTGGGAATGGGGGTGGGAATGGCGAGGAATTTTCCGAAGACGAAGAATAGGGCGGCGCCGATACCGGTCGCCACGACAGAGGTGATAGGTGAAGTTTTAGCCAATCCGGTCATTGCTCTTCTTTCGTGTGAGATAGACGATCAGTGGAGGTCGAGTTGTGTTGCCGGATAGCGCAATTCGACTTTCCAGTCGATGCCTTGTCCGACGTTATACGCTTTGGCGAAGGAACCACGGTTGATCGCAATCGCCATATTGTCGAGAGAGTTGACGTAGATAAGGGCTTCACCGACGTTGACGTTGGCGAAGGATCGGTGATAGCGCAGAGGAGAGGAATAGATCGCCTCGTCCGCACGTGTAATCGTGACGGTGCAGTAGTTGCCATGTGACACCCCCAGCTCAAGAAAGAGCGGGCGGGAGATATTCGTCCACAAAGAGCCATAGCGCACATCGTGGGTATCGATAGTGCCGTGAACGCTCTCCCCATCGCGCAATGCTGGGCAGGTGGGTAAGGTGACGATATCGACATCGAGTGCAGGACCTACCTGGTCGAAGGAGATCACGCCAGCGGCGAGGCGGGCTCCGGTATAGGCGTAGATATCGCGTCCGTGAAAGGTATAGGACTCAGATGAGCCAGGTAGACGGTTCGTCTGCTCATCGATGATGCGCACCTGATCGATTCCAATGGTGGTGGCCAGATGGGTCAAGGTGCCATTGTCTGGAGTGACGATGTAGTGGCCTTTAGACGTTCGGGCAACGATTGAGAGACGTTCCGATCCGACTCCGGGATCGACAACAGAGACGAAGACGCTTCCTTCAGGCCAATAAGGGGTGGTTTGAGCTAGACGACAGGATCCTTCCCAGACGTCATAGGGAGGGATATTGTGTGTCAGGTCATGAATGGCGAGACGCTCGTCAACCTGATATGCCACCCCTCTCATCGCTGAGACAGCCCCATCGTTATATCCAAAATCCGATTGCAAGATGAGAGGTTTCATGGTGCTCCAGATATCGCGTAGGTCGATATCTTCAGTGTAATGGGCGTGGAGTGGATTGATGATCCCAAATCACTTCGTGGACGCAAATGGTGACGATCTCTATCACTTCAGGCTAAGAACGTGTCTATACGAGTAGATCTTGAGAAAATATCACCGCAGATTCTCATGATTCACTTTCGACGAATTTTCCTTCACATGCTGCTTTATCCTGCACAGAATAGGTATGAAATAGAACGGGCAAGGATGGATTCTCTACCGATCTGCTCCGTTAGCGAGGCTCTAGTGATGGGAAATAAGGCTTTGGGGAGTACGGATAGATAGGTGGGTCGTGAGGAAGATATTTTGTCGTGATATGCGATGAACTATCGACATATCTCTTTCGTGGAGTAGTCCACGTGAATGTACTTCTAAGTAAAGAAACCCAATTCGTGATTTGGCTGCTATGGGGCTTATTGCTATAGTTATTTCCCGGCGATTACGTCGCTGATGGGCCTATAGCTCAGTCGGTTAGAGC
>JAEZYG010000020.1 GCA_023419175.1 Actinomycetes bacterium | reverse complement strand
GCGTGCGAGCCTGATCTACAAGATCGGAAGGCCCCATGAGGTTGGGAGGCATATCGCCCCAATCGCGAGCAATCGCTACGTGAGCAGACGTAATGCTCGCCTGAAGGACAGCCTTTTCAGCTTCCTTGCTCGAAGTGATGAGGGTAATCGATTCAATCTGAGAGGTTGAGTTTTTGGAGCTGATCTTGGTGAAACGGTCACATGCCAAAGCAGCTCCTTCTGCGATGGCTTGAAGATGAGCTGTAGCGTCGGTATTGAAGCAGATCGCGACATGTTGAGCATCGCGATAAGAGCGCTGAGCGATAGCGCGAAGACCGCTACCAGCAGCTCGCCTCATTTGCTCTGCGGAGATATCGAGTTCATCTCCCATACCTACCGTGACTAAAAGACCGCCAGGAGTGTTAACAAAACCTATCTGAGAAGGGGTAGATGATATGCCCATCTTCTCCAGGGTTTCTCTCAGCTCATCGTGATCGCACCGAGTCCATGCGGTAATGACATCGCTATCCCCAAGGATGGTCAGTTGATCGCGATAGGTGATAACACCGATAAGCATCATGGTGCATTGGTCGGCGCTTTGGGACGATTTTAGAGACGGTAGAGACGTACGCTCAGGACAGAAGCGAGTCGGGTCATAGGTCGTAGTATTCGCCATCTTTGCCTTTCTATACGGTCGATATGTCCACCGTATCGCACCGATAAAGGCGGGGAGGGAATCAGCCTTCTAAATTCATCGGCCCAAGAATGAGTTGATCGTCCTCATAGAGGGCAACCTGTGTCGCCGGCAGATCGCTAAAAGCATCGTAATAGCGTCCAAGCCACTGTTCAGCTTCTGCTTGAGTGCTGAAGGTTTCGTCAAGAAAAGCAGTAGCTAATTCTGAGCGATCGACCTGCACGCCATCCCGGTAGGCTTCCCAACGAAACATCAGTAAGACGCTCCTCGATCCAATTCAGTTCCTGGACGGCGGAAACGGCGCATCGTAATCATGCGAGACATCATGTACAGCACGAGCCCTCGTCGTGAGGCATGGGGATGACGTTGGGCGAGTAGACGTTTGTATTGCCACCATGTCACGCTCACCTCAACGATGATGACCAGCATCAAAGCCCAAACGAGATAGTTGGCGATATATGCCATGACCGGGAAATAGGCTGCAGAGAGCATCATCGCCAATGCGATGAACATGACTGGCCAGGTGAATTCACTCAATGTCCATCGCGAATCGACCATATTACGCAACAAGACGCGTTCGGGCTGTCTTTCCATCTGCTCATAAGCTTTATCTGAGCGTTGACGCGCGATAGCTCGCTCACGCTCTTTGCGCTCCTTCTTAGTCAGAGTCGGACGAAGACGCTCACGACGCTGTTTTTCGGCTTCTTTTCGTGTCGGTGTCGGCTGATTTTTCCCCACGATCTTCCTTCGCTGGTCGGTAGACGGGATCATTCTAGCGATCTTCCCATCTCGGTGCTCTATGACGTAATGGTAAAAAATGCATCACGTTCGCCTGACGCTGAAGGGTGGTTCTTATGATTGATCGGCTCAGCTATTAGACTTCACCGATGAAGGCGATAGCGCCCAACGACATGGATGGAGAAAAGATGAGCGATACACCTGTTGAGCAGAATAATCCCACAGGAGTCACGTTGACAGACGCTGCAGTCGCTAAGGCGGCGTCCCTATTAGCCAATGAGGATCGTGACGATCTGGCTTTGCGTATCGCCGTTCAGCCGGGGGGATGTTCGGGGCTTCGCTATCAGTTGATGTTTGACGATCGTCAACTCGATGGCGATCTCGTCTGCGATTATGAAGGCGTCCAGTTGAGAGTGGATAAGATGAGCGCCCCCTATCTTGGAGGAGCGGTCATCGACTTCCTCGATACTATCGAGGCTCAAGGATTTACCATCGACAATCCAAACGCTCAAAATACCTGTGCTTGTGGAGATTCATTCCACTGATCTATCCACTTCACTAGCATAAAAAAACAAAGACGGCTGCGGATAACAGCCGTCTTTTACTATGAGCACTGATTAGCTCCACGAGGAGGAAAGGGGGCGTCCCTCTTCATATCCGGAGGGAGATTGAACACCGATAACGGCTTTCTCATGATATTGCTCCAAAGTGCGAGCTCCCGCATAGGTGCACGATGAACGCACACCAGAGGTGATCCAGTCGATCAGGTCTTCCACTCCTGGACGCTGAGGATCGAGATACATCTTGGACGAGCTGATTCCCTCTTCAAAAAGAGAGGCTTTCGCCCGATCAAAACTCGATTTCGCACGCGTTCTGTTGCGTACCGCTCGAGCGCTTGCCATGCCGAAACTTTCCTTATAGGCGCGCCCTTGGGCATCGTGTAGCAGATCGCCAGTCGATTCGTGGGTGCCTGCGAACCAACTTCCAATCATCACGCTGCCCGCTCCGCCTGCTAGGGCGAGGGCGACGTCTCGAGGATGACGCACACCTCCATCTGCCCAAATCGCAGCGCCCAAATCGCGAGCTGCGGCAGCGCATTCGACGACAGCGGAGAATTGTGGACGTCCGACCCCTGTTTGCATACGGGTCGTACACATGGCGCCTGGTCCTACGCCGACCTTGATGATGTCGGCTCCGGCTTCGACTAGATCGATCACTCCTTGTTTGGTGACGATATTGCCAGCTACCAAGGGGATACGCCGTCCAGTATTGGCGTAGAAGGCGTCGCGAACTTTCCTGACCTTAGTTAACGCGTCAATCATGCGTTCTTGATGTCCATGAGCGGTATCGAGAACGAGAACATCTGCTCCGGCATCGAGAAGGAATTGAGCGCGTCCAGCGGCATCTCCGCTGATACCAATCGCAACGGCAACTTTGAGCCGTCCTTCGTGATCGACAGCCGGACGGTAAATCGCTGAACGCAGTGCTCCCTTAGCGTTCATGACTCCAACCAAACGTCCATCGGAATCGGTGGCGACTGCTAATTTCGTGCGCTGATCGTTCAATTGCTCAAAGACATATTCAGGGGTGGAATCGGCGTCAACCATCGTCCACGACGTATGCATCACTTCGTGAACTTGGAGGAAACGATCCACTCCGTTCATCTCATGGAATCCGACCATGCCACAGGGACGGTGATGAGAATCGACAACGATCACCGCTCCATGAGAGCGTTTGAACATCAACTGAAGAGCCTCACCGACAGTCGTGTGTTCGTCAACGGTGATAGGCGTTTCAAATTGGGTAGGAGATGCTTTCACCTTCGCGATGGAATGAGCCAAGATATCCACGGGGATATCTTGAGGGAGAACGGCTAGACCGCCTCGCCTAGCGACGGTTTCTGCCATGCGTCGTCCCGAGATCGCTGTCATATTCGCCACCACCAGAGGGAGGGGGAGATCGATTCCATCCGTCGAGGTTAAATCGACATCGAGACGGGAAGGAATAGACGAACGGTTCGGCGCCATGAAGACATCGTTGTACGTCAAATCGTAGCTGGGTTCTGCTGTCAAGAATCGCACGTTCCTATTCTCTCTTGCTTTGATGTCCCATGCGAAATGCGTCCACGAAAAGAACACTTCAGGCTCAGGGATGGAAACCATCTGGACAAACCGCTACGATCGCAGATGACCGATATCTCATGCGTGGACGCATGATGGAGATGGTAAGGATGCAATCTATGTCTGATTCTTTGCCCGCTGATGGAACGCAAGCCCTTCAGATCGCTGTCTATTCAGACGATCGGACTGTGCGTGAACAGATCCGATTGGCTCTCGGACGTAAGATCGCTTCCGATCTGCCCCCGATCGAGATCTATGAGCTGGCGACCTATGCGGCGGCTGTGAAAG
This sequence comes from Actinomycetes bacterium, assembly GCA_023419175.1. Lineage (GTDB taxonomy): Bacteria > Actinomycetota > Actinomycetes > Propionibacteriales > Propionibacteriaceae > Brooklawnia. The sequence goes on along the minus strand of JAEZYG010000020.1, from coordinate 12,762 downwards.
AGCTCAGCACACGTCACTTCGATGGAGCCGTATTCGATGGAGAAGCGGTGCCTGGAGGTATGGGATTGGTCAAGCAAATCCGCGATGAGATCCCTGATGCTCCTCCAGTGGTCTTGCTGATCGCTCGCAGTGCAGATGCTTGGCTGGCTGCCTGGTCTGGAGCTGAGCAGATATCGGCCTATCCTGTTGATCCGATCCGTTTACCCAACGATCTTGCTGAAGCTATTCGTCGTCGCCGTGATGGTCTCAAAGGTCCGCTTCATATCGACTACGTCGCCCCTGGGGTGGGAAGCCGGCACGGTTTGAACGGGTGATATTCGCCTTATCTGCGCGGATGACCATGGAATGATATGACATCACAGGAAGATCCTAAGGACTTCACGTGGTCTGAGGTTCTATCGAGGCTCATTGCGTCAAAAGATCTGAACTATGACATGGCCTCATGGGCTCTTGAACAGATCTTGGAGGGAAATGCTTCGAGCGCCCAGATCGCAGGTTTCGTTGTCGCCTTGCGTTCCAAAGGTGAAAGTGTTGAAGAGATCAAGGCGATGAGCGATGTCATGTTGGCAAAGGCTCGTCCGATTGATCTCCCGCGAGAAGCGGTTGATATCGTTGGAACTGGGGGAGATAGAGCTCGGACAGTCAATATCTCGACGATGGCCGCTATCGTTGTCGCCTCGGCTGGAGCGAAGGTGATTAAACACGGCAATAGGGCGGCGAGTTCAGCATGCGGAACAGCGGATTGTCTTGAGGCTTTGGGAATCGCATTGAGCATTTCTCCTGAGGCTCAGCAGACGATATTCGATAGATGTTCGCTGGTTTTTCTCTTTGCTCCTGAATATCACTCTTCTTTGCGTCATGCAGCCCCAGCTCGAAAGGATCTGGGGATTTCAACAACATTCAATTTTCTAGGCCCTTTGGTCAACCCCGCTCGTCCACGCGCTCAAGCTATCGGGGTGATCGATGAACGTATGGCTCAACTGATTGCTCAGGTGATCGCTTATCGTGGCGATCGAGGATTGGTTTTTTGCGGAATGGATGGACTCGATGAGTTGACGACAACGTCGACATCATCAATCTGGATGATCTGCGAAGGACAGATAAAGCGCGCTCAATGCGATCCTCAGCGTCTGGGAATTCGGCGAGCATCGGTGGATGATATCCGAGGTGGAGATGCTCAGCTCAATGCGAAGATTGTTAAGGATCTTCTTGACGGTGCATGCGGTCCGATCCGCGATATCGTGGCGTTGAATGCGGCTGCTGCTCTGTGCGCCTATCGGGGTATCGATATGGAAAAGGATATCCACGATCAGCTGGCTGAACCCTATCAAGATGCCTGTGAGGCTTTATCGACTCATAAGGCAGCTCTTCTCTTGGAAAGATGGAGGCAGTCATGTTCCGAATTAGAGATGCAGGGGAAGGGATAAAACTAATAGTGGTCCGCTCCACAATCCAGGACCATAGGGGAAAGAGTTGCCTAAAGGATGTGGGTGAGAGCGGCGATACCATTGAGTGGCTAATCCGTAGATAGCCGCTGCGCTCGTCGAGGCGAGCATGACGAAAACGATACTGTGGGCTAAAAGCATCCCTCCCACCCAGCCGGTAAGAACGGCCAGGCGAACATCTCCAAATCCAAACGAGTGGCTTATCCACCAGATCAGGAAGAATAAGATTCCCATTCCCAAGCTGCCATTCAAAGCCCATCGCAAGTGCTTGTAGATATCTGGATTGTAAATCCAATATGCGAAGGATAAGCAGATCAAAAGAGCGGCAAGAAAGTAATTGCAGCCAATCGGAAGCCAGGTCGTCATCGCATCTACCCAGACGAGGACGAGTCCTGCTGAGGCCCAGATAGATACATTCAATACGCTGAGAAGTGGATAATCTATATGTCTGATTTGTGAAAAATAACAATACGTAGATGTTATTCCCACAGACGATAGAGCTAATCCGATGATAGAGCGCGTGGTGATAAGGGAGCGGTAACTCTTTTTCCACGGCTCCTTATCGGCGGGTTCAGGATGAGTGAAAACGATGAGGAGCTGAAGAAAAAGACAAATTAAGCTGCAGCTATTAGCGAGCAGATAAAGGATCATCACACCAGCTCCACAGGTGCAAGCTCAAATGCTTGACAGGCTGCTTGTGCCCGATAGAGGAAAACCAATGGGCAGTGGTCAACCTCTTTGTCGAGAATATCGGCTGCTCTATGCATAGTAGTATTGAGATAAGAAGCTATTTTGCTGATGCCGTGTTTATGTGACATCAAAGAAAACAGATAGGGGCGGACGAGATCGACGTCGATGTCGGTGCTGGAAATCTCGTCAATTCGACTAAAGGTAATCGATAACAATGCTTCAGCATCTTGACGGCGAATTGTCGATAGATGTTGACCGTATCGTCCAAAGAGAAGAGTGTAGATGACTGTCGGTGGAACCTGAGCTATGAGAGCAACAGCTCTCCACGGCAGATGAGTGCTGTCGATGATATAGCACAACCATGCCCGGAAAGGTGCAGCGTCAACGAAATGGGAAGGCCGACTCGTGCGACGTCGATATGAGCGGGAAGCAGGAGGATTGTGCTCATTGGACTGCGATATGCGAGGGTCTGAGAAGTCCATCGTCTACTCCATTAATTATTCGGGGGATGTTATGGAACTACTCAACCGCATTAAGGGGGTCTTTGGGAAGGGAATCGGAAAAACGGACAACACTTTTTCTTTTCGGACAACACCTGTAAAGAAAATGGACACTATTTTTTTCTGGAATTATTCCTAAAATCTTTGAAGATCTGTATAATCATCGCCGAGAAGAATTTGTCTGATGTCTGTTTTCTTAGGGAAAAGAAAATATTTCACTATCTATTAGCTCTTGTGGAGAGCGCTTGAGCTATGAATCCGTTCACGTGGATTCTCTGAGAAGAAAAGAAGGCGATCTGTCGGGAGGGAAGGGGAGAGGCGGAATATGCAATAAGCCGCCACATATCGTGACGGCTTATCTGAGTGCTCTTTAGTCCAGATGAGCACGTACCATCTGGGCGACTGTTTTTCCGTCGGCTCGACCAGCGGTCTTAGCGTTGACCGCCTTTACGATAGCTCCCATATTCTTCATAGATGGCTTATCGCCAAGGGAGAGACTCATCGCTTCAATCTCTGTCTTTACGATCGCACCCAACTCTTCTTCGCTGAGGGGTTGGGGGAGATAGCGGCGCAAGAAAGCTGCCTCTTTACTCTCTTTATCTGCCAGCTCCTCACGTCCTGCCTCGGCATAGGTGGCGGCAGTTTCTTCTCGATTCTTCGCCTCTTTCGCTAAGAGCTTGATCTCGTCCGCCTCGCTCAATTCACATGCCTCATCGCCAGCGACCTCAGCATATTGGATTGCGGCAAGAGCCATACGCAATGTGGACTTGGCAAATTCGTCGCGATTTTTCATCGCCGCTGTCAGATCGGCGCGAAGCTGATCTTTAATCACTCCCATATCTCCTCCTCGCATCGTAGATACCCCCATCTTCTCATGTCTGACCTTTTGAGACGAGCGCTTCACGCTTGAGCACGCTAAACTTTGGAACTGTGGCTGAAGCAGATCTGACCGATATCATCGAAACGCTCAATCGCTCTTTGACCTCGATTGAAAAAGTTATCGACCCTGAAGCGAAGAAAGCTGAAATCGCTAAGTTGGAGGTTGAAGCCTCCGCTCCCGATCTGTGGAACGATCAGGAAAACGCTCAAAAAGTCACAAGTAAGTTATCGCGTCTTCAATCCGAAGTGGAGCGCTTAGAGAATTTGCGTCAACGACTTGACGATGTTCAAGTGCTCATCGAACTGGCCGCCGAGGAATCCGATCCATCCGTCCTAGATGAGGCGAAAGGTGATCTGCATGATCTGCGTGCAGATATTGAGTCCTTGGAAATCCGTACCTTGCTTTCTGGGGAATATGACGAACGAGATGCCTTGGTTACGATCCGTTCCGAAGCCGGAGGTGTGGATGCTGCCGATTTCGCCTCGATGCTCATGCGCATGTATCAGCGCTGGGCGGAACGTCATGGCTATTCCTATGAAATCTATGATATTTCCTATGCGGAAGAAGCCGGTATCAAGTCGGCCACCTTCGCTGTGAAATTCCCCTATGCTTACGGCACCCTCTCCGTTGAACAGGGGACTCATCGTTTGGTACGCATCTCGCCTTTCGATAATCAAGGACGGCGACAGACTGGATTCGCCGGTGTAGAAGTCCTTCCCGTCGTCGAAGCGACTGACCATATCGATATTCCGGAAAGCGATATCCGCGTCGACGTATTCCGTAGCTCTGGTCCAGGTGGCCAGTCGGTCAATACGACCGATTCGGCGGTGCGTATCACCCATCTGCCCACAGGGTTGGTAGTGAGCTGTCAAAATGAGAAATCCCAGATTCAAAATAAGGCGGCCGCTTTACGAGTTCTCCAAGCTCGTCTGTTAGAAAGAGCTCGTCAGGAACGTGAGGCCAAGATGAATGCCTTGAAATCTGAAGGCAATTCGTGGGGTTCTCAGATGCGCAGCTATGTCATGCATCCCTATCAGATGGTTAAAGATCTGCGGACGAATTATGAGACGGGCAATATCGATGCCGTTTTTGATGGGGATATCGACGCATTTATTGACGAAGGTATTCGTTGGCGCAAGACCACCCAATCTGAAAACGCATAGAAAGCTAAGAGTTTTAGCATTATGCGCGCCTCATTTGGTGATGAGGCTGACGCGTTGTAGCGTAGCGACGGGCGTCTGAATTATTCAGATATCGCTCGGCGTTAGCCTGTCTCGATCCGCATAGCGGCGAGCAGACCAGGCCTTCCCATGACGACAAGCGATGAAGGACAGCGCGTGATCACATTTGAAGACGTGTCGAAGATCTATCCGGGACAGACTAAACCGGCGTTGAGACATATCAACGTGCAAATCGAGAAAGGGGAATTCGTCTTTCTCGTTGGTAAATCGGGCTCAGGAAAATCGACTTTTCAGCGGATGATCCTCAGAGAATTCCGACCGACATCGGGCAAAATCTTTGTTCTTGGAAAGGATCTTGGGCGCTTACGCCAATGGAAAGTGCCCGCATTGCGCCGTCAGATCGGAACTGTCTTCCAAGATTTTCGGCTCCTACCGGGTAAAACCGTCTTCGAAAATATCGCTTTCGGACTTCAAGTCATCGGAAAACCGACCTCGCAGATCAAGCAGGTTGTTCCTGAAATGATTGAATTGGTAGGCCTCTTAGGCAAGGAAGATCGTCTTCCCGAAGAGTTGTCCGGTGGCGAACAACAAAGGGTCGCCATCGCGCGAGCAATCGTTAACCGTCCCAAAATTCTGATTGCAGATGAGCCCACGGGCAATCTCGATCCCCATACGAGTGTGGGAATCATGAAATTGCTCGATCGGATCAACAAACGCGATACCACCGTCATCATGGCGACCCATGATGAGACGATCGTCAACGAAATGCGCAAACGCGTCATCGAGCTCGATCAGGGAAATCTGGTCAGAGACCAGGCACGTGGCGTCTACGGAACCGCCTAAATCGAACGAGACGAGAAAGGAAGATCCATGCGCCACACCTTAAGAGAAACATGGTCTGGGCTCAGACGTAATGTGACGATGACGATCGCCGTGATCGTCACGATGACCGTATCGCTCACACTTTTTGGTATGTCCGTGATGACATTCAGCGAAGTCGACCGAGTTAAAGGACGTTGGTACGACAAGATCGAAATTTCTGTATTTCTATGTACAAAAGATTCAGCTGGGACAAGTCAATCGGGTACATGTGAGCCGGGACAAGACACTTCACAGGCTCAACGCGAAACGATCAAATCGCGTCTGGAATCCAATCCCGATGTCCAAGAGGTCTTCTATGAATCCAAGCAGGAGGCATATGACGATTACCGTCGTACCTATGCCGATTCCCCTCTGCTCGATTCGTTAACTGCAGATCAGATGCAAGATTCTTTCCGTATCAAGCTGAAAGATCCTAAAACCTATAACGGGGTAGTGGCAGAGGCGAAGAGCCTTCCTGGTGTGCAAAACGTTCTCGACCTCCACGAAGTTCTCGATCCGGTCTTTTCAGTTCTCAATGGATTGAAATGGGCGACGATGGGCATGGCAACACTCTTGTTGATCGCGGCTATGCTTCAGATTGGAAATACGATCCGTATGTCGGCCTTCACGCGCAGACGAGAGATCGGCATCATGCGTCTTGTGGGTGCTTCCAATCTCTATATCACCTTGCCTTTCCTCTTAGAAGCTCTCTTTGCAGGGATCGTATCGATCCTGATCTCCAGTGCTGCTCTTAGCGCTTCGTATTATTTCCTCATCGAGACCAACGCTAAAGTCTCAATTAAAGCTTTACCCTGGATTAGCTGGTCTGACACGTGGATCGCTATCGCTGTAGTTGCATTAGTAGGCGTCGTTCTGTCTATCGTTCCTACGTTGCTAACGACTCGAAGGTATCTGCGAGTCTAAAAATGAGCGATTCGAGGGAAATGTGGAAGAACCAAGAACAGCGTTGAGGTCCACCGGCTTTATCCGCCGCATGAAGGGTGTTGCCACCATTTTCTGTGCCGGTATTGCTGTGATCGCTACTGCGACTGCCATCGTCCACCCCGTCTATGCAGATGATCTTGACGATCAGCGTAGTGCCTTAGAAGGACAGGTCGTACAGGCTGAATCCAATGTCGCAGGAGCGCAAAGCGCTCTCGACAAAGCTGCGACCACCTTGAGCAATTCACGCTCCTCTCTTGCTGAGGCACGTGCCGCATTGGCGAAAGCACAAAGCGATAAAGCTAAGGCTGCCAAAGTGGATCAGGAAAAGGCTGATATTTTAGCGAAAGCTAATTCAGATCTCGCCGATGGAAAACACAAGGTTGCTCAGGCGCGTCAAGCGGTCGAGGATCAACGTGAGAAGGCTGCTGCCGATATGCGCGCTTCCCATCAGCAAAATACAGGGATGCTGAGCATTGGAATGCTGTTTACCGAACATCAAGATTTCGCCGATGTCTCCTCACGCATTCAATGGGCGCAGACGGTCTATAACGTCAATTCCACTGAGATGAATCGTCTCACCAAACTCCAGCTCGCTTTGCAAGATGAACAGGCTAAATTAGCTGAGCTCGAAGATAAAGCCAGAGTCGCTAGGGAAGATGCAGCTGCTCAGCTGGAGGCTCGTCAAGCTGCTGAAAATGCTGCCAATGACGCAGAAAATAAAGTCAATGCTTTAGTCAAGGAGAATGAAGCAGCTGAAGCTGCTGCGCGAACTACTCTTCAGCAGCAAAAAGACGCCTTGGATCAGAAGAAGTCAGCTTTAGACGATGTAACCGCCAAGATCAACGAACGCAATGCGCAGCGTCAGCGTGAAGAAGAGCAACGTCGTCAAAATGAAGCCGCCGGACAGAATTCAGGTGGAGAGCCTGCCGCGGAAGTGCGCAATCAGTCCGGTAATGGATTCCCTCTTGGCACACCTGCAGTCGGTCCTGTGACCTCTCCTTTCGCCTGGCGTACCAATCCGGTTTTGGGGTATTCCGAACTTCATGACGGTATGGATATCGGTGCGGGATGCGGAACTCCGATCTATGCCGCAGCTTCCGGTACCGTTATCGAGACTGGATATGCCGGAGGTTGGGGATGGCGGACGGTCATCGACCATGGATATATCAATGGTGTTCAGGTATCGACCGGCTATAACCACGCTCAAGGATATATCGTCTCTCAAGGCCAGCATGTTGAGCGCGGACAGGTGATCGGCTATATCGGTACGACCGGACTTTCCACGGGATGTCACCTGCACTTCCACGTATGGATTAACGGTGAGGTAACCGATCCCGCTGGTTATTTGTGATCGAGAATATTTACCCGCCTTAGCCTGCTAGGCTCAAGGCGGGTTTTTTCTACCCATTCGACGCTATCAATTCGATAGACGGACTAGGAGAACAGATGCCACGAGAACGCGGAATCGTGATGATTGCCCGCAATAAGAAAGCTCTCCATGACTATCACATAGGAGAGAAGATCGAAGCGGGGTTGGTGCTTACCGGCACCGAAGTGAAATCTTTACGTGCTGGGCGAGCGAATCTGACCGATGCTTTCGCCACCATCGATGATGGAGAAGTATGGCTTCGGCAAGCGCATATCCCCGAATATGAAAACGGAACATTCCACAACCACGCGGCGAAACGGAACCGCAAGCTGCTTTTGCATCGCCGTCAAATCGATAAGTTAGCTAAGGCAATCAGCTCTTCTGGGCGAACGCTTATCCCTCTTTCCATCTATTTTTCCGATGGATATGCCAAGGTGGAGATTGCCGTAGGAACCGGTAAGAAAGAGTGGGATAAGAGAGCGACCATCGCTGAAAGAGACGCTAAACGCGAAGCTGAAAGAGCTTTATCCTCACGTCTCAAAAGACGTCGTTAGACAGTGTCTGCCCATCTTTGAGTATCGGGTAAGAGAAATTTGTCTGCCTTGAGCTCTCTTCGTGCTTATGAGTTATGTTCTCCGGGAACGACAATAGGGGGTCACGAACCATATCGTGACCCCCTATGGACATAGTGGAAGCGGCGGGAATTGAACCCGCGTCCTGAAAAGGCGAACCAGGTCTTCTCCGGGTGCAGCTGATAGAACGCTTTTCTCGGCTCCTACACTCGTATCAGCACGTTGCAGACAAGCTCAGCTCGGGAAAAGTCCTGCCGCTATGCCGAGCACATAGTCGGCAGCAAGCCTTCTAAACGAGGCCAGGAACCGGACGGAAGGCTACATCCGGGCTGACCCTTCGATCGCCGATCAGGCGGCGAGAGCGAAGTCAGTGCTCTGAGTTTTGGCACTTATATTTTCCAAGGGACATTAACGAGATGACCTTGGATTCTCGACCCGCTTCTCCTGGAACTACCGTCCCCAGTCGAAACCAATCGCCCCCTTTTGAGTTGTCATGCAGACTCAGATCTGCTCATGACGTCCACGAAGGTCGTCAGTAGAGTCACTCTAGCTCACAGATAGATATGACTCAACCTGTAATGTGCGCAGATGGGAAGAGTGTTAAAAGGATCGGTATTCTTCGCGGCTGAGGAAAATTCCATGTCCAGTGTCGATATTCCAGCACGTCAATCCCTTTTCTTCGCTACTACATGCTGTGCGTCCAAAGAAAGCCGATTCTCCATAGTTGAGGATATAGGGTTTACCAAAGTCGAGACTGGGTTCACCGAATATGGGGATATCGCCTTTAGATCCGATCTGAGGGATATCTCCAACGAGATTAAACCACCAACGAGGAAAGGATCCGTCTGATCCATAGGGTTTATCGGTGAGATAGGACATCACTCCGCATCCAGCAGTCTCACGGGAGAAATCACATCCGATATTTCCAGATGGGGTTTTCAATGAGGCATATTCTCCACCGTCATAGGCAGAGGTATAAACCACTGGAAGCTCTATAGCTGCAGAAGGTATCCCTCGCCTATCTGAGGGAGAAGGAGTTGAATCATTTGAGGATCTCTCGCTCTCAGCAGAAGGGGAAGAAGACATATGAGATAGCTCTTGTGGTGTGGAAGAGGCCACAGATGCTGAAGGGGACATGGTAGGAATTGATGCCTTTTCACTATGGGAGCACGCAGTCATAGGAATCGCTAAGGCGATAAGCGAAGCGATTGAAATGCTGAGACGGTTCATATCCACATTCTGTCAAATCGATAGAAAAATAAACGATTTTAAGATAAGTCGATGTGGCCAGAAATTGAGATAATGGATATATGCGTCATATCGGGATACATAGGGGAGATTTACTGGTCGCGACTCTACCTGTCGGTAATGAACTGTTCGACCATTCGGTGATTTACCTGGTCGATATCGATCCGACAGGAATCATCGGTCTGATTCTCAATCGCATATCTTCTCTCAACCTCGATGAGGTCTTTCCCGATTTCTCACCTCTTGTGTGCCCTCCTGTCACATTCTTCCAAGGAGGGCCGGTCGCTACCGATGGGGCGGTATGTCTAGCTAAGCCTATGAATCCATTGGAAGAACCTCCCGGTTGGCAAAGGGTGAACGCCGAGATAGGGATTCTCGACCTGGATACCCCCGTTGAGATCGTCCGCGGAACCTATAGTGATATGAGGATTTTTTCTGGATATAGCGGATGGACGTGCGAGCAGTTGGCTGATGAGATGGCTTCAGGTGCGTGGCATGTAGCGAAAAGTCTAGATGAAGATATATTTACCGCCGATCCGGATGGTCTTTGGCGCTCGGTATTGCGTCGTCAAAGAGGACCGGTATCTTTCTTGACCACCTGGACGAGAACCCCAGAACGTAATTGAGAGAAAGTTTTTTTACAGAAAAATATCTTCTCTTCGTACGGTCTGGACGATGAAAGATCGCGAAATGGTTACGATAGAGGGCAACGGCTAAGGAGGGGTAGATGAGCTCAACAGAATCCGCTCAACAGCGTCACGTCGTCTTGGTGGTAGATGACGATCCGGCTCTTGCTGAGATGTTGCAGATCATCTTGCGTCAAGAAGGATATGACACCGCTTATTGCTCACGTGGAGATCAAGCTCTCGCCGCCTTTCATAGCGTTCAACCCGAATTGGTGCTCCTCGATGTGATGTTGCCAGGAATGGATGGTATTGAGATATGCCGTCAGATTCGAGCTGTGAGCGGAGTTCCTATCATCATGCTCACTGCTAGATCCGATACCGATGATGTGGTCAAAGGTCTTGAGCAAGGAGCAGATGATTATGTTGCCAAACCCTTCAAGGTGAAAGAATTGGTCGCCCGTATGAAGGCTCGTCTGCGAAGTGGGGTAGCGGATGAAAGCGATGAACAAACACTTCATATCGGTGATCTGACGATCTCGCTGACGAGCCATACCGTCCACCGTGGAGATGAACAGATCTATCTCACCCCGCTTGAATTTGAATTGATCGCCGCTCTTGCCAGACGTCCCAAACAAGTGATGAGTCGTGAAGAATTACTCGAGCAGGTATGGGGATATCGTAATGTTGCAGACAGTCGCTTGGTCAATGTTCATGTCCAGCGTCTGCGTTCCAAAGTGGAAGTAGATCCTGAAAACCCTCAGGTAGTCATCACCGTCCGCGGTATCGGATATCGGGCTGGCGATATCGTCAAGGACTGAGATGCATCCTGTGCGACGCATCGTAAATCTCATAAGATCATGGTGGCGTTCCTCTCTTTTAATCCGAGTGATGGTAACCACCGTTTCAGCCTCGATCATAGTTTTGCTCATCGGAGGATATCTCGTTATCGATCAGGCGCGAGCTGGAATTATCGATGCGAAGAAACGCAGTGCCGCAGCTGAGAGCTGGGTAGCCGTCCAAAGAATGCAAAACCAACTCAATGACACCGACATACAGCATGAATCTTTAGTGGAACGTCTTGGACAGCTAGCTGATGAAGCTGGGAATCAACCCAATCAATACGCTGTCGTAATTGAAACCTTAGCGACTTCCTATCTTTCGGGCGGAGTCGAGAGCCGATCGGTGCCAGCCGATTTGAGAGAACGGCTCAATCATGAAGAAAGCGGCATGTGGACAGCACCGACGTCGATCTTCTATAACGATGGACACCATGAGGCGGGGATTGCGATCGGTACCCATCTTGCCTCACCCACAGGACAGCTCTACCCAGTCTATTTTCTCTTCCCGGCCACCAGTGAGCTGACCACATTGCAGGTCTTAAAGAGGGCTTTATGGACGACGGGAGCTTTGCTGGTCATCGCTATGGGAGTCATCTCCTGGCTTATCACCAGACAGGTTGCTATTCCGGTCAGACATGCTCAACTCAGTGCCACTAAAATCGCTGAAGGTAACCTCGATACCCGTTTGGAAGTGAGAGGAGATGACGAATTCGCCGGTCTATCGAGAGCGATGAATGACATGGCCTCAACCTTGCAAGATCAAATCGTTCAGCTTGAAGATCTCTCGAGGGTGCAACGTCAATTCGTTTCAGATGTCTCTCACGAATTGCGAACTCCACTGACGACGATCCGTATGGCTGCCGATATGCTCTATGAATCCCGTGAGGAATTTAGCGAAGATCAGCAGCGGACGAGCGAATTGCTCCATGGTGAGATCGAACGTTTCGATGCCATGTTGGCAGATCTGTTGGAGATCTCCCGCTTCGATGCCGGTGCTGCCACGATTTCCTATGAACAGGTCGATCTCGTCCAGCTTGTCTCCTATGAGATCGATGGATGTCGTATGGTTGCCGATGAGGTCGATAGCGAGATCCGCCTCCATGCTCACGGGCCGATCCTGGTCGAGATCGATCCCGCACGCATTCGAAGGATCATGCGAAATCTGATCAGCAATGCGATTGCCCACGCAGATAGAAAGCCAATCGATATCTCCATCGCAGCAGATGAGCATGTGGTATCGCTGGTAGTTCGCGATTACGGTTTGGGCTTTGCTGAAGAGAATGCTGAGAAGGTCTTCTTGCGTTTTTGGCGCGAAGACGCCAGCCGTAACCGCATTCTTGGAGGAACGGGATTGGGATTGGCGATCTCCCTTGAAGATGCCCATCTTCACCGTGGACATCTTCAAGCCTGGGGAAAGGTAGGATGTGGCGCTTCTTTTAGGCTGACCATTCCAAGAAGTGCCGATGACCAAGCCGATCACCATCTCCTCGACTTGGTAGCTCGAAGTTCACCATTGGAGGAGGGGCGATGAGAACCATCAGATATCTATGGTGTGCTATAGCCCTAGTCCTCATGAGCGGATGCGCCTCCATCCCCACCTCTGGAC
>JAEZYG010000014.1 GCA_023419175.1 Actinomycetes bacterium | reverse complement strand
GCTATCAACAGATCACCACAGAGGCTAACGACCAATTGGAATGGACGAAAGCAACCATCGAAGGTCTGTTAGAACAAGCCCACAACGAGGCAAAACAAATCCATGACGAGGCGGTCATCCAGGCAGGGGAACACCTCAAACGAACCCATCAACGTCTCCAAGTTCTCATCGCATCGGAATCGCATATATCGCGTGAGAGGGTGAAACAGGCACGGGCAGAAGCCTCTCAACTCACTGGACAGGCGGAAGCGACTTTGAGAGCTGCTCAAGAAGATGCTCGCACGACCGTAGAGACAGCTCAGCGAAAGGCGAAAGATCAGCTAGAGGCAGCTGAGAGGGAATCGGCTGAGATATTGTCCAGAGCTCAAGCTCATCTTGCTGAGGCAGAATCTCAAGCCAGCCGTATTCGTCAACGTACCAATGACGATTTGATGGAATTGCGCCGCCAAACCTTTGAACAGACCAAATCCACCCGTGAAGAGGCGGTAGCTTTACTTCGACAAGCCCGTCTGGATGCTGAATCCGCCAGGAAAGAAGCGGACGAGGCTGTGGCAAAAGCCAGGGAGGAGATCGCGTCCTTGGTGAAACGCCGCGACAATATCACCACAGAATTGGGACATCTATCGGGAGTAATTGAAGCTCTTGCAGTTCCTGTCGATAATACCGCCGCGCGTGTCGGTGAATGAGTGAAGGAGAAACACTGTGACACAGCCCACTTTCAGAATCGTGCGTCGCGGATATGAGCCCGGCGATGTGGATCAGGCGATGATTTCGCTGAAAAGTGATCTTCAACGTTTCCAAACCGAATGTTCACGTCTGCAAGATGAAAATGCCGCCCTCAATGTGGATGTAACCAAATCGCGTCAGCACATCGAACAGCTCAAAGCCGAGATCGCCCACTTGGAAGAAACCTTGAGTGAGGAAAGAGCTGAACGCTCTAAGTCAGTCCCACCGACCTTCGCTAACCTCGGCGAGAGGATCGGCGCCATGTTGACCTTGGCTCAAGAGGAAGCAGATGAACTAAGGCGCACTGCGAAAGAGGAAGCGTGCAAGATAGATAGCGAATCTCAGGCAAAGGCTCAAGCCCGTCTAGACGATGCCCGAAGAGAAGCTGAAGATACCGTTTTGGATGCCAAGGCGAATGCGGAAAAGCGTCTAGAAGACGCCCGTCGTAAGGCTGCTGAAATCCTTGAAGATGCCGATTCCCATGCGACGACTCGTAAGGAAGAAGCCGAAGCAATTTATGAAGCTCAGCGAGCTCAAGCTGCTCAAGCTGCCGCCGACTTTGAAAATACCTTGGCGAGTAGACGTGAACAGGCGATGGCTGAACTCAACGATGAATTGGATAAATTGAAAGCCCAAGTTCAACTCGCCAATGAAGAATTGCTCAGCAACAAGAATGAAGCTGCTGAGACGGTGCGCAATGCAAAGAATGAGGCGGAAGCCATCGTTAAAGCCGCTCAAGATCAAGCGGAAAGTCTGCTGGGAGAGGCGAAGGGACGAGCTGAGACGATCCGTCAAAATTCCGAAAGAGAACTGGCTGCCGCCACCGCTCGACGAGATTCGATTACCGCTCAACTTGCCAATGTCCGCCAGATGTTGGCGACTCTATCAGGTGGACAAGCCTCCCCTGATCCGCTCCTTCCTCCTACGGCAGCCGATTGGGCTGCAGGAGCTCCCCTCGATGATATAGATGAGGGTTCTGTCAACGCTGAAGATGCTAGCGAGAGCGCTGAAGATCGCCCATCAGATCGATAAGCCGAGATAAGAAAGTGCTCCTCACCTGGACAGGCGATGATCGTCTGTGGTGGGGAGCACAATCATGTCATAGACGAAAATAGATCGATGCTCGATCAGTCTGCGACTCCAAAAAGACGATCTCCAGCATCTCCAAGACCAGGCATGATATAGCCGTTCTCGTTCAGGCAATCGTCGAGACCTGCGATCACCAATGTGGTCGGTACTCCCAGATCTGCCACCAATTCTTCAAAGTGACGCACACCTTCGGGAGCGGCAAGAAGGCATACACAGGTGATGTCATCGGCTCCGCGTTCGGCGAGGAATTTCACGCATCCACCCAGAGAACCACCCGTTGCCAACATCGGATCGAGAACATAGCATTGGCGTCCAGACAGATCATGAGGGAGTCGCTCAGCATAGGTATAGGGCGTTAAGGTCTGCTCGTCACGGATCATCCCAACGAATCCGACCTCCGCAGTGGGGAGGAGGCGAGTCATACCGCTCAACATGCCCAATCCCGCACGTAAAATCGGAACGACAAGGGGTTTCGGATCGTCAAGGGCAACGCCTGGAGCTTCCGCCATAGGAGTCGTAATGGTGATCGGACGGGTGCGTACATCTCGGGTTGCCTCATATGCCAATAAGGTGACCAACTCGTCGGTGAGAGCCCTGAACGTGGGCGATTTGGTCTCGACACTGCGCAGATGGGTGAGCTTGTGAGCTACTAGAGGATGATCGATGACTTTAAGTTCCACGCTTCAACTGTGGCACAACTTGACCCTGAGCGGAATCCCATTGAAAAAAAGTCTCATAAATCGACTTTGGTCGACAAGGTGAACTTCGCCTGTCAGTGCAATAGGCTGGGAGAGAGCGAGGAGGAGGTAGAGATGAGCCTTGAGGAAAACGACTATCGTGATCCGTTTGATGATGATCTGGTCGATGATGGTTATGACGACGATGTCGATGACTATGAGGATGCCACCAGCGATGATGTCGATTTTGTCGTAGCTCTCTATCGAGAAGATGGACAGCCTGTCGCCACCGCATTGTCCTATACCTTTGCCAACGATCTTGATGATCTGATCGATCAATTGCGCCGTCTACCTGGAGATGCTGGGGCATTGGGCGTTGTCTCTATCGCGTCTGAATTATTCATCCTCGTCAGAGTGCGTGGACGTAATGTCCAGGTGCTGCTGAATGACGATATTTGCGCCTATGACTGGCCTATTGCTCGTGATGTTGTGGACTATCTTGGCGCCGATATGCCCGATGAAGACGGTGAGGGCAACGTCATAGGTGATCTGTCCATCCTTTCAGATCTTGGAATCAGAGATTTCGATATGGAACAGATCGCTACTGATCTTGACGATTCCGATCAGCTTGTCCGCAGGATCGCCCATTCGATCAATTTTGGACGGGTTTTCGATCGTGCGATTAGGCGAGGATGATCCGTTACGATGAGGCGATGCGTCAGGCTTTAGATATCGCCGCAGAATCTATCGCTTGGGGCGAAGTCCCTGTGGGTGCGCTCATCCTAGATGCTGAAGGACGCGTCATCGCCACAAGCGCCAATGAGAAAGAGCGCAGCGGCGATCCGAGCGCCCATGCCGAAATCTGCGCTATACGCCGAGCCTGCCGTCAACAAAAAGACGGATGGAGATTGGATGGTTGCACTCTAATCGTCACCTTAGAACCGTGCGCTATGTGCGCTGGGGCAATCGTGGCATCGCGTCTATCGAGACTCGTCTATGGGGCTTTCGATAGCAAAGCAGGTGCGGTTGGATCGGTATGGGATCTGCTGAGAGATGGACGAGCGATCCACCGTCCGCAGGTCATCGCCGGTATATGCGCAGATGAGGCAAGCGCCCAGCTGAAAGATTTTTTCTCCTCTAGACGGGAACGGATAGAACCGATCAGCCCATGCGGGTGGGAATTTGCTCGCTGATTTGTCCCTAAGAGGGACAATCTTCTAAGCTGAACGGCGGTGACGTGTCTGAGCGGCCGAAAGAGCCCGC
>JAEZYG010000003.1 GCA_023419175.1 Actinomycetes bacterium | reverse complement strand
CCGCTCTATCCGAGTGCCCGTGTACTTCGGTGGCACAACCAGCCCCGACTTCATGTACGTCCTCAAAGGCGGCGACGGGAAGCTCTCGCTGAACTTCATCATCGAAACCAAAGACGTCAACTCCAAGGCTGACCTACGTGAAACCGAACAGCTGCGCATCACAGCAGCACGAAAGTTCTTCGAGTCCATTAGCGATGAAAACATCACTGTCCGGTTCGCGCCACAACTCAAACGAGACGACATCGTCACCCTCATCAAACAGGTGATCACCTCATGAGCTGGACCAATAACTGGACACTCCCGCCAGATGCCAAAGAAAGGAACTCCCATGAAACGGGCATTCATTAGTTTCGACTATGATCACGACGCAAGACTTAAAGATCTTCTTGTCGGACAGGCGAGATACTCTGATTCGCCCTTTGAAATCGCGGACTGGTCTATTAAGACCGCCTCACCAACGTGGCGTAGTGAAGCACGCAGAAGGATTCGCGCCTCAGACGTGGTGATCGTTCTTTGCGGAGAGTACACGCACACAGCTGATGGGGTTGCGACGGAACTGAGTATTGCGAAGGAGGAGGGAATCCCCTATTTCCTCTTGGAAGGCTACAAAAGCCGGTACTGCACGGCGCCCACCACAGCTTCTAGCAGCGATAAAATGTACGACTGGACGTGGAGCAACTTGAAATTACTAATTCAAGGAAACCGATGAACGACCCTGAGCAGCCCGATCCACGAGTCATCGAGGTGTACAAGATCGCGGTCGAGATGGCTGATCGAGTTTCCTCCCGGCGCGCAACTGCGAACGCCTTTTTCTTAACCGTGAACACGACACTCGTTGCCGTCATCGGACTCAAAAAGACGCCTGCGCCCGATCTCATCATGGCCATATCGGTGTGTATCGCAGGTGTCTTGGTGTCAGCGTGCTGGTGGTTTCTCCTGCGTAACTATCGTCGGCTGAACGAAGCGAAATTCAAGGTGATCAACAAAATTGAGGCCGAGCATCTGCCCGTCAGACCGTTTACGGACGAGTGGGATCAACTTGGCCAAAACGATCCACCAGAAGATAAGCGATCAAAAGTACTAGTTGGCCTTCAGCAACTAGGAAATATTGAGCGAGTCATACCCGTCATCTTCGGCGGTCTGTACCTGATCCTCGTCACAGGAGTCATATTTCAATGAACAACTACCTCCAACGAGATGCTGAACGCATCAAGCAGGCTCTTCCGGAAGGCACTTCTGTCCCGGACAATTCCGATTCGCTATTCGTTATCTACGCGGTATTAATGCGAGCCAAAGGAGTCGATGTCACCGCCTCCGACGTGCATGATGCGTGGTCGGCCTGGATGATGAAACAAGACCCGAAGCACGAAGCCATACGTCCCTACGAAGAACTCGATCCGGAAACTAAAGCCGAAGACGAGCCATTTCTTCTAGCAATCAAGAAAGCACTACGGAGCGTTTCGTGAAGCGGTAGCCGGCACTGCCGGTTCCGAGGTGAACATCCACTACCCGACATTGATTGTCAACTTCGGCTATACCTCCAAGGAAAACCTTTTGACGCGACCCCGATACCTTTTGACGGCTCCGCGCTGTACCCGCGAGTTGGGTGCAAAACCGGGTTGTCGTGCCGCCGCCACGCCGCAATCGATCCCGCACACGCAGCCGCGTCAACGTTCCGTGAAGTAACTGATCGAGGCGAACCGGTCGGCATTCCCCGCGTTACCGCGCTGTTTTAGGCAGCGAGCACGAACTCGCGCACACCGTTAGTTTGTATCAACGGCGTCATCCAACGTTTTTTTATGATGTCGTGGGATTTTTCATAAAAGATAGGGAATGAAAAATAAGAGTCGGGGCGACAGGACTCGAACCTGCGATCTCCTGCTCCCAAAGCAGGCGCGCTAGCCACTACGCTACGCCCCGGATCGTGGACTAGTGTAGTGATCTATCGGAAAGAATCAAAATGGGGGAGTCATGAAAAGACGTGAAGGCTCAAAATTTGGTCATGACGGGATCACCGCGATGGTGAATAGAGATCGGGCGATTCGAGCGCGTGAAGCCAATGATCCTTCCTCCCAGGATCGTCAGGAAGCTGAGAAAATTCTCGATATCTTGCTGGCGCGCGCCCAAGGGAGACGGCACTAGATATTCTTTAAACTATCCTGCAACGCGGATCGTGGTCAGATTGTTCCGTCCACGATCACGAAGGATGATATTGGTATCTCCACGTTTCTTCGTGCAACGGATGGTTCCCGTGATCCGTTGACCCTCTTCTAAAATCCCTTCGTAAAGATCGCTACGTCGCCGTGGACGATCGCTGGGGGATATATCCCCATCATCGGTATCTATGAAAATGAAGGAATAGGCCAAGGAGCCTTCATGAACCTCAATCGTGACATTGGCGATCAGAGTGTTTCCCTCCCAAGCAGAGGAGTTGACGGTGAAAATTCCGCTCACATCTGACGAGGCAAAAGGTATGGATCCTTCATAACTTCCAGCAGAACGAGGAGAGGGAAGTGGACGGGCAGATGTAGGTGATGGGGAGGAGACGGTAGTGGTTTGTTGAGCAGGCTGAGTGAAAAAGACGAGTGCTCCAAGAGCGATAGAGAAGATGAGGAAGGCAATAATTCCTTTTCTCGATTGCGGCTGAGCGCGATCGAGAAGTGTTACATGATCGCTGCTCTGTAAGGGATCTGAATCCTCTTGCTGCGCAGATGGGCGAGGGGATAAAGGAGAAGACTCATGGTGAGTAGAGGCTTGAAGATTCCAATCGCATGCTGTGCGATCCCATGCTTCGCTGCCATTTCCCTCAGATGGAGACAGGCGATCACTCATGGATTTCAGTCTATGCACGTAAGCAAATGAAAAGGTTATCCACAGCAAAGAGATATTTGCTCACTGTGGCTTTCTTGCTCCCATGACATCATCATGAGTGCCAATAGCGAACAGAAGAACAGTATTCATATACGCGATGCTAACGATGCTATCGGGGTAATTCCCTATCTGATCGGCTTTCATCCTGACAATAGTGTCGTCGTCCTCATGTGCGAGGAGGGATCTATTCAGGGATGTTTCAGTATCGCGTGTCAGAATTTAGAAAGTCGTCCTCAGGCTCGCGATCAACTTATCTATCTTGTGAAGCAACACAGAGAAGCCCATTTTTTGGTTCTCATCTACTGTCCCTTCGATCAGGAGATGACGATTGTCTCCCTCATCCACGAATTGATAGATGATGAGCATCTCATCGACTGTTTAACGGTCGATCACGATCGCTATCGTTCAGCTCGTCTCAATAGAGCACAGGGACGCATAGTGGATATCTATTTTGAGGGACGCGACGCTCCTGCTGTAGTTGAAGCTATCTATGCGGGGTTGGCTGCACCCGATAGCAGAGATGAGATCATCGCATCGTTGAAGTCCCCACGTGGTGGTGCCAGCTATATGTCGAAAAAGAGACTATGCCGTGCCGAATTGGAATTGGTCTCAAAAGATATCGATGAGGTGGAAGATCTCTACCGTCAAATTCTGGAAGATGCCCGCTCAGGCAAGACGGTAAGCGATCATGATCTGGCACGCTTAGCTGTGATGAGCGCTCATCCACTATGGCTCAATATCATTCTCGATTCTTTCGAAAAATCCCATGCGAAAAGCGATCATCATCTGTGGAGGCATGTGGTTGCCCATACGACAAAGAGCGAACAGAGTCACCCTCTGGGAGTGTTGGCTTTGCTCAGTTGGCTAGATTCCCAACCGGTCTTTGGACGTATCTGCTGTGAGCTGGCTGAAAAGATCGAGAAGGTGAGCGCGATAGAACTTTTCTATCAACTTGATGAATTAGGGATCGATCCGCATCTATGGCCCCACATGAAGCAAGCGTTTACCCATGAATGTCTAACCTATTGACCTCGGTTTATCGCATACGTCATATCTATGGACAGATCGGGCAGGGAGAGAAAATATATGGCGGAATGCAATGAGATAATAAAGCCTCTGGTCTCATCTGCAACGAATGAGACCAGAGGCAGAGATGAAAACTTGACGGGGTATCAGATATTGAAGAACATACCGACACCGTAGGTGATGCCCATCGTGATCGTTCCAACCAACATATTGCGAACGACCGCCGCACCACAGGAGGCTCCACCGAGACGAGCGCTGGTATATCCGGTCAAAGCCAAAGCGATCTCAACTCCGATCATAGTGGCGATCACTCGTCCTTGCGCAGGAGTCGCGACCATCAAGATCAAAGGAATGAGCGCGCCAGCTGCGAAAGAGAAGAAGGAAGCGAATGCTGCTGACCACGGATTCGTCTGCTCATCGGCGCGGATCCCCAGACGCAATTCAGCATGAGCGGACAAGGCGTCATTAGCGCTTAGTTCATCGGCAACTTCGCGAGCTAACCATGAGCTCACACCGCGTGAACGGTAGAGGTCAGCTAGGGCATCGCGCTCACGAATGGGATTCTCGGCAAGTCGCTGACGTTGTTTAGCCAATTCAGCGATCTCCGTATCGGATTGCGAACTGACCGAAACATATTCCCCTCCGGCCATCGATAAGGCTCCAGAGACCAATCCAGCGATTCCTGCGAGAAGCAATGTGGTCGAATTGGTCTGTGCGCCTGCAACGCCCATGACGAGTCCGGCGACAGAGACAATTCCATCGTTGGCGCCCAGAACGCCAGCGCGAAGCCAATTCAATTTATCGGCAAGATGAGTGGGTTCGGTATCGATGAGCTGAGTGGTCATATATCAACTGTGCAATTCATAAAAGAAAAGAACAAGTAAGAAAAGATATTTTTCAGGTCAGGCTGATCACAGTGTGGAAAGCCTTATTTAATAAGATTAAGAGAATATTCTTTTGATACCGTTATCTATATTTTTCTATAAGTATAGCCTTATCGTCCTTGTAGGATAATTCGCCTGAAATGCCATAAAGGTCTAGCCTAAGTGGTGGGGTATGCCCGCATGGATCTGCTATCAGGAGAGAATTGCTGTGAACCAGAGGGGAATCGGTCAGCGAGCCGTCTACGATGCCGCGGCCGCTCAAGAAAAATGGCAAAGGGTTTGGCAAGAGGATCAAACCTTCGTTGCTGACGAGCAAACGACTAAGGAACGTCGCTATGTGCTCGATATGTTCCCCTACCCGTCCGGTGACCTCCATATGGGACATGCCGAAGCCTATGCCATGGGCGATGTTTTAGCTCGTCTGTGGAGAATGCAAGGCTATGAGGTTGTCCACCCCATCGGTTGGGATTCATTCGGTCTACCTGCAGAAAATGCGGCGATCAAATCCAACCAGCATCCAGCTACGTGGACATATAAGAATATTGAGACTCAAAAAGGTTCCTTTAAGCGTTATGGGCTTTCTCTCGACTGGACAAGGGAACTCCATACCTCTGATAGCGATTATTATCAGTGGACACAATGGCTTTTCTTGAAATTCTATGAGCGCGGTCTGGCTTATCGTAAAGATTCATGGGTGAATTGGTGCCCGAAGGATCAAACCGTCTTGGCAAATGAACAGGTCGTCAATGGAGAATGCGAACGTTGCCATTCGGCTGTAACAAAGCGCAAGCTCAATCAATGGTATTTCAAGATCACCGATTACGCCCAACGCCTTCTCGACGATATGGAGCAACTGGAGGGAGGCTGGCCTGATCGAGTTTTGGCGATGCAGCGCAATTAGATTGGACGTTCACAAGGAGCATTTGTCGATTTTGTCGTTGACGGGCGCGATGAGCCGATCACCGTCTTTACCACCCGTCCAGATACCCTCTACGGGGTTACCTTCATGGTCGTCGCTCCTGATTCGGCTTTGGCTGCTGAATTGGTTAGCGATGAGCAGCGCCCAGCCTTCGACGATTATCTCGAACAGGTGAAAAGACATAGCGAAATCGAACGTCAATCCACCACCCACCAAAAGACAGGTGTCTTCTTAGGACGTTACGCCATCAACCCTGTCAATGGTGAAAAGATCCCGATGTGGGCTGCTGACTACGTCTTGTCCGATTATGGGACGGGAGCCATCATGGCGGTTCCAGCTCATGACGATCGCGATTTGGAATTCGCTCTCGCCTATGATCTGCCCGTCCGTATGGTGATCGATAGTGGGGAAGAAGATCCCGCATCTTCTCATGTGGCGATCACTTCCGATGGACGCTATATCAATTCTGGTCCTTTGGACGGGATCGACTCCAAAGCAGAGGGTATAGCTCGCACCATTGAGCTGCTCGAAAGCAAGGGGACGGGAAAGGCTACCGTCACCTACCGTCTGCGTGACTGGTTGTTAAGCCGTCAACGTTTCTGGGGATGTCCCATTCCGATCATCCATTGCGAAAACTGTGGAGAAGTCCCCGTTCCTAGCGATCAATTGCCGGTGGAATTACCCGATTTGAGAGGAGAAGAACTCGCCCCCCAAGGAACTTCTCCTCTAGCTGGAGAGGCAGCGCGTGCTTGGCGTGAGGTATCGTGTCCGCACTGTGGAGCTCCAGCGCAACGAGATACCGACACGATGGATACCTTCGTTGATTCCTCATGGTATTTCTATCGCTACTGCTCACCTGGTTATGACAAAGCTCCTTTCAATACCGCAGATGTTGAGCGCTGGATGCCCGTCCAGCAATATGTGGGCGGTGTAGAACATGCGATCTTGCACTTGCTCTATATGCGTTTCTTCGCCAAAGTTCTTCATGACATGGGCATGATCCCATTTGATGAGCCGATGAAACGCCTACTCAACCAAGGACAGGTCATCAACCAAGGAAAAGCGATGAGTAAATCCTTGGGCAATGGTGTGGATTTAGGTGAGCAGATCGATCTCTATGGTGTGGATGCGGTACGTTTAACCGTAGTCTTTGCTGGTCCTCCTGAAGACGATATCGACTGGGCAGATGTTTCGCCTGCCAGCTCGTTGAAATTCTTACAGCGCGCATATCGTCTGGCGACAGAGGTCGAGGTGAGTCCTCAGGAGCGCTATAGCCAAGGAAATGGCGACCTACGGCGAGCTACTCACAGTGCGATTGCTCAGATCAGCGAACTTCTCGATAGCGGACGGTTCAATGTGGCGATCGCGCGCATCATGGAATTGGTCAATACCACTCGTAAGGCGATTGACAATGGCTGTGGTGCTGCCGATCCTGCTGTGAGTGAAGCGGTTCGTTTTATCGCTCAATCCCTCAGCCTCTTTGCTCCCTATGTCGCTGAGGAAATGTGGGAATGCCTTGGAGAATCCCCATCGATTGCCAATTCCACATGGCCTAGTGCTGATCCAGCACTATTGGTGAAATCCTCTGTGGTGATGGTGGTCCAAATTCAAGGCAAGGTGCGAGCGAAACTCGATGTTTCGCCTGAGATCACCGAAGATGAAGCGGTGGCTTTAGCCCTTGCCGATGAGAATGTCCAGCGTTCTCTTGATGGACGTGAGGTGGTTAAGATCATCACACGTCTACCGAAGATGGTCAGCTTGGTGCCGGCGAAGGATTAGAGGATAGGGGCACGATATGACGATATCGTGCCCCATTATCCACAACCGTCTCTATTGTGAACATCGAGGTCTTTCTGCTCCCATAACGATGATGTGAGCACGATACGAGACGATCCGCATGGAGCTAATCGGCGTTTGAGTGAGCTGATCGGTACGACTCTTGCGCCTGGGATTCCACGACGTTCCCATCCGATCTCACCTGATGATATTCCTTTAGAGGAAACCGAAAAGCCAGGTGGGTCTTCCTTACGAGAAGATCGCTTCTCCGCTCCTTTCAAGACAGTCACCATATTTACACGTGCCCATCTGCGCGTCATTCTCATCATCGTCTCTATCGCTTTGCTAATCGCGGCTGTCCGTCTCTTGACTTCTCATGGACATACCATTCCCTCTTCTCAGGTCAGCATTTCCTTTTCGCCAGCCCAGATCAATTCTCCATCGCCTCATCCGTCCGCTTCAGTTCATGGGCAGATCATCGTCCATGTCATAGGAGCGGTTGAGAAGGAAGGATTAGTCCATATTGATAGCGGATCGCGGGTAGCAGATGCTATCGAGGGTGCAGGGGGTTTGAGCGAAAATGCCGATATAGCCCAGCTCAATTTGGCTGCCTTCATTAGTGATGGAGATCAAATCGTCATAGGTACGCGCGATAGTCCAGCAGGTGAGATCCGTTCTGCGCAGAAAGGATCTGATCTATCTCTCAAGGAGTCTGGATCTTCAGGGGAGAAAAAGAGTAACCACTCCAAAGTCAATCTCAATACGGCAGATCAGGCGACTTTGGAAACCCTGCCAGGAATAGGTCCTATGACAGCATCCAAAATCATCGCATGGCGTCAAGAAAACGGCTCTTTTGGCCGAATTGAGGATCTCCAGTCGGTTGATGGTATCGGACAGAAGAGCTATGCAAAGCTATCCGATCTGGTCACAGTCGATTAAAAGAGCGAACGATGAAGTCGAAAAAATCTCCTCTCTCCTTTCTGAGAGGAGCAAGGAGAACCTATTGCGATGCGGATCGCACGAGGGCGGATATGCGTCTTGTGCCCATTGCTGCAGCTACATGGATAGGGGCGTATCTGGGGATCAGCTTTCCTGGACAGTGGGTGCTGGTCATCATCGCCATCGCTGCTCTCTTTTTCTTTATCCTTCTTTTCTCGGCATGGCGAGGTGGAAGGATGTGGATCTTATCGGCTCTGGTGGCATGTGCCTCTATCCTCGTCTCATCGCTGCTTGCCACTAACCTCTCATCATCCTTCCCGGCAGATAAGATCGCTTCGGGTCATTTCATGACGGTTGAAGCGACAATCACCTCTCCTATAACAATCTTTGCAGGACGAGAGGGGAGACCCACGAGAGGAAAGTTAAGGGTCTCCCTTAGAGAAGTCGAAGTCAACGGATATCATTGGCACGGAAATCTGCCGGCAGTTTTAGTTATCAACTCTCCAGATGAGACAACGAAAAATCTTGAGGTGGGAAGTCGAATCTCATGTCAGGCCGTGGGAAGCCGAGTGGAAAGACGGCGCTATTCAGTCGGAGAGATCACGCTTAAAAGCGGAATTGAGATAGTCTCTTCTCCTCCGATCCATCACAGATGGGCAAACCATTTTAGAAATAGCTTGATAGAGGCGATGGCGTGGTCTCCTGATGGCCAAGCAGCCTTAGTTCCCTCTCTGGTCGTAGGGGATACCAGCAGATTATCCCAAGAGGTCATCCAATCCTTTCGAGATACGGGATTGACCCATCTGACCGCTGTCAGCGGAACGAATTTAACCTTGATGATTCTCTTTGGTGTTACAGCAGCAAAATATTGCTCTTTACGAGGCTGGTCTTTGCGTATTCTCGCTCTCATCATCACGTGCGCTTTTGTCCTCATCTGCCATGCGGAGCCGTCGGTCATACGGGCAGCGGCGATGGGCATGATCGCCTTGGGAGCAACAGGAATCAGTTCGGATGAAGGACGAAGTATTCGCCATCTGGCTCTTGCAGTATTTATTCTTCTGCTGATAAATCCGTGGCTGGCTACCTCATGGGGATTCGCTCTATCTGTCAGTGCATGTTTAGGCATTCTCCTATGGGCGAAGCGATGGCAACGAATTCTTTCTCGATACTGCCCACCGCTCATTGCCGATGCTATCTGTCTACCTCTGGCAGCCCAGATAGCTACCCAACCGTTGGTTACAGCCCTATCGGGATCTATCAGCATGGTCGCTGTGGGAGCCAATATGGTGGCAGCTCCTTTCGTAGGTCCGGTCACCGTCTTAGGGATTGCGGCAGCTTTGGTCTCTCTGATATGGCCGTGGGGAGGACGATGTATCGGCTATCTTGCAGGTTGGTTCGCTCAGCCGATCATTTCTTTGGCGAGGTGGGGAGCTTCTCTACCGTCAGCCACCATCGCCTATGGAGACGACAGAGTCCAGTTGGGCATTCTCGCACTCGTCTGCTGGCTAGGAGGAGGACTCATCGTGCCCATGATTTTAGCTAGACGCTGGAGAGTTATCGCGCTCGCTGTGATCGTCCTCATCGCTGTCATGCGTCCATCCCTTCCCACAATTTTTCATCGCGATTGGTCGATCGTCTTTTGTGATATCGGTCAAGGAGGAGCCCAATTGATACGGGTCAGCGATCGATCGGCGATCTTGGTCGATACGGGGCCTGATCCACAATTGCTCTCTAGGTGTCTGCATCGTAATCATGTGGAAAGAATCGATCTTCTCGTCATCACCCATTCTCATGCTGACCATGTAGGAGGGTTAGCCGCTATCGATCCTCCATCGACACAGATGGTCTTTGTAGCAGATGAATATAACCGCGATTTTGTTATTCAACGATCTCCCGCCTTAGCTGAGAAAATCCATATAGCTCATCCAGGAGATCAGTGGAAAGGGGGAGATGTCACATGGACGACGTTGGCAGCAGGTCCCCTTCATGGAGAATCAGGACGTGAAGCCCCCAGCGATAGCGGAGCTGAAAACGATCTCAGTGTGGTCGGTTATGTCCAAAGCGGTCAGATAACACTCCTCTTAACAGGGGATTTGGAAGAAGATGGTCAGAGGAGAACGATGGAAGCGCTTCAAGGACGCCCCGTCGATATCTTCCATGTTCCCCATCACGGATCTTCTCATCATCTTGCAGAATTCTTTACCTTCGTCCATGCTCCGATCTCGGTCATCCAAGTGGGGAAAGGAAATGAATACGGACATCCAGCGCCATCGACGATTCGCGATCTCAATGCGAGCGGAACTCAGATCTATCGCACAGATGAGCAGGGACAAATCACGATCAGTTCAGATGGACGCCATATCGTCACCGATCATTAAAGAAGGTCGGATTGTAAAGCTTGATCACATCTGTGGAGAAAACCAGCCGATGAGGGGATGCGAATGGAGAGAAAACCGATGAGATTGCGTGAAAGAATTCATGAAAAGGAAACTGAGATGACGAGGTCTTCTAGAGGGAGATCGTGGAACATGGCACTATGGGTAAGGTGAAGTCTGTCTTTGGAGACACGGTCGTTATCAGCGGAAGTGAACCCTTCCTGGTCACCCGAGCTCTTGATGAGCGTCTCGCTCAGGTACGCAAAGAACGTCAGGATGTGGAGATCTTGACATATGACGCCTCAGAACTCGTAGACCACCCATTCACTACGCTGATCGGCGGTAGTCTATTCAATCCATCGACAGCTCTTGTGATCGACAATGTGGCGAATGCTCCAGCAGATCAACTTGAACAGATACAGGCACAGGCGATCTCCACCGATGCCGATCTTTCTTTGACTCTTATTCATCGTGGTGGACAAAAGGGGCGGGCTTTCTTCGCAGAGTTAAAAAAGAAGAAAGTGAAATTCATACAAGCTACTCCGATCAAGGATTGGAAATTGGCTGCTTTCGTCCTCGACGAAGCTCGTCGGATGGGGGCTCGAATTGAGCAGCCAGCCGTCCAGATCCTTATCGACGCTATCGGTAATGATCTGACGGGGCTCTATGCGGCTTTACGTCAGCTCAAGGATGATGCTGTCAGCGAGAGAATCGATGCTAACTACGTATCCCAGTATTTCTCCGGGCGGGCTGATATTAACCAATTTGCCATCGCCGAGGCGGTTCTTCTCGGACAAAGCTATGTGGCGATGGAAAAACTTGCATGGGGATTGCGCTCCCAGCTTGCCCCCGTCATGGTGATCTCCGCTCTTGCACATGCTCTACGGTCTATCGTTTCCTATCGCTCGGCTGCTGCCATGTTGCGAGAAGATGAAAAAATTGCCGATAAGATCGGCATTCCCGTCTGGAAAGTGAAAAAGATACGCCAACAAGCTCAGATGTGGACTTCCCCTGCTCTTGCCTATGCGATCTGTGCTTTGGCTCAAGCTGATGCGGGTGTTAAGGGAGAAAGTGTTGATGCGCACTATGTATGTGAAAAGCTCATTATCGATCTCGAACGCATACGCCGCCACTATCGCTAGGGATTCTCATGCGAATCTCCATTTTCTTCTTGTTTGTTCGGTAGATGATGCGAGATCTTATGAGATTCTGAGACGCTGTGAAAAAGATTGATCGCTTATCGCTGATAGGGCTGAAAACTCTTGTCTTACCCTCTAGCATGGAGGGGTAAAGTGATCGTCGATCATCGCAAAGGAGATACGACATGACGATGGAAGATATCGGTCCAGCTCCCGTCGCTTTCGATATCGAACAGCAGACTCTTGGAAACGATAATTACCGTACTGTCATTTGGAGCGGTAAGTTCATGCAGGTCACTGTCATGAGCATCCCTGTAGGTGAGGATATCGGCCTGGAAGTCCATCCAGATACCGATCAGTTCTTGCGTATCGAGCAGGGTAAGGGCATGGCGAAGATGGGCGATTCCAAGGATAACCTTGATTTCGTCAAGACCGTAGAAGATGACGATGTCATCATCGTCCCTGCTGGTAAGTGGCACAATGTTGAAAATGTTGGCGATGAGGAGCTGAAGCTTTATTCGATCTATGCTCCGGCTCACCACAAGCCTGGCAAGATCCATAAGACCAAGGCTGACGACAACGAGATTGACGATGAGCCAGCGGAATGGTCTTTCCAGCCTCCGCGTACTGGAGAAGATCAGCACGCCTGATCGTGTGACCTCTTTTTATAGTGGGGCTAGTCTGTGATGAGGCTAGCCCCACTATTATTTCTCCTCTTAGGGATAATAAAATTCGTATTAAGAACTATCTTCTATCTTTGAGCGATTCTCTTCTTTGTGATTTCATCGCCTAAGAACATTCTCGCCTTGGAAGTATCTAATTTTTCATCGCGTCTTCTATCGCACGATCTTGGATATCAAAGTGTGCGAGTTCTTGCGCTCTTTCATTTAGATGATTTGCTGTGAAGAAGCGATTTTTCGTTATACCTGTTGAGCGGTTCTCTATGTTCACCTGGAGAGGCAGGAGGAGAGTAAGAAAGAAATAGAGGTAGGGAGGTGATATACGCTCAAGAGGGAAAGCGTCCTTATGTGCGCAAAGGGGTTAAATCCTTGCAATAGGCAACACAAATACGCTCCAACCACCCAGTCGGGTTGGAGCGTAATAAAAACGTGCGGTCGCTCCTAGAGAGCAGCTGCGCGCGAGCTGATGGAGGACTTGCGATTGGCAGCCTGATTGCGGTGGATGACACCCTTAGATGCCGCCTTATCCAGAGCGCGATTGGCGACCTTGGCGCACTCGAGAGCCTTTTCCTTATCGCCAGCTTCGACTGCTTCGCGGAAGTTGCGGACATAGGTGCGCAGAGCGGACTTGACTGCTTTATTGCGCAGACGAGCTTTCTCGTTGGTCAGGATGCGCTTCTTCTGAGACTTGATATTAGCCACTTGGTTTTAACCTTCTGGTCGTGGTTTCCTGGGTTTGACCCGATAAGTGCACGGGTCGCGACCCATAACGATAGCATTCTTTCTCGATGGAGGGCAAAACGATAGCGCGATAAGCGTGTAGCTACCTCGCATAACTTTGGTGCCTCTTTGCTCTCATGAGATGATAGAACAACTGCCCGTAACGAGACGACTGGAATGACTGGAAACTGAATGCCTCTTCCTTCTCCTGGATTCACCGATCCATCGATCATTCGCAATTTTTGCATCATTGCGCACATCGACCATGGAAAATCCACTCTCGCCGATAGAATGCTTCAACTCACAGGAGTGGTGGACGAGCGCGCTATGCGTGCCCAATATCTCGACAGGATGGATATCGAGAGGGAACGCGGGATCACGATTAAATCTCAAGCGGTGCGCATGCCGTGGCATTGTGAAGGTCGTGACTATGTCCTCAATATGATCGACACTCCTGGACACGTCGACTTCACCTATGAAGTCAGCCGTTCTCTAGCCGCTTGTGAAGGGGCTATTCTGCTCGTCGATGCAGCCCAAGGAATCGAAGCGCAAACCTTGGCAAATCTCTATCTGGCTCTCGAAGCAGATCTTGCCATTATTCCGGTGCTCAACAAGATCGATCTTCCCGGAGCTCAGCCAGAAAAATATGCTCAAGAATTGGCTGGAATTATCGGTTGTGATCCCGATGAAGTGTTGAAGGTATCGGCTAAAACCGGTGAAGGTGTGGAAGATCTTCTCAATGCTATCGTCGATCAGATACCAGCACCTATTGGAGATTCTGACGCCTGTGCTCGAGCATTGATTTTCGACTCTGTCTACGATTCCTATCGCGGTGTGGTGACCTATATTCGCTTGATGGACGGATCAATCGCCCATCGAAATCGCATCTTGATGATGTCCACATCGACTACTCATGAGGTTTTAGAGATCGGCGTTATCTCTCCAGAACCTATCCGCTCTCAGGCTTTATCTGTCGGTGAGGTGGGCTATCTCATCACAGGATTGAAAGATGTTCGTCAATCGCGTGTGGGCGATACCATCACTTTGGCGTCCAAACCGGCATCTGAGGTGCTATCGGGATATCGCAACCCGAACCCCATGGTCTTTGCCGGTATCTATCCCATCGATGGCAATGATTTCCCTGAATTGCGCGAGGCATTGGAAAAGCTTCAGCTTAACGATGCCGCTTTAACCTATGAGCCGGAGACTTCCGCTGCTCTCGGTTTTGGATTCCGCATCGGATTCCTTGGCCTTTTACATATGGAGATCGTGCGCGAACGTTTAGAAAGGGAGTTTAACCTCGATCTCATCAGCACCGCTCCGAACGTCAATTACACGGTGGTGATGGAAGATGGCTCCTCGCTTCAGGTAACCAATCCTTCA
Organism: Actinomycetes bacterium; assembly: GCA_023419175.1. Lineage (GTDB taxonomy): Bacteria > Actinomycetota > Actinomycetes > Propionibacteriales > Propionibacteriaceae > Brooklawnia. The sequence goes on along the minus strand of JAEZYG010000003.1, from coordinate 9,965 downwards.
GAATTCCCTACTGGAAAGATCGCAGAAGTTCATGAGCCTATCGTCAAGGCAACGATTCTGAGCCCTGCTGAATTCATCGGGACGATCATCGAGTTATGTCAATCTAGACGAGGTGTGCAGCAAGGGATCGACTATCTTTCAGAAGATCGAGTGGAGTTGCGCTATGAATTGCCTTTGGCGGAGATCGTTTTTGATTTCTTTGACGCATTGAAATCGCGGACGAAAGGATATGCCTCTCTCGACTATGACGAGTCGGGTAGCCAGATAGCCGATCTGGTGAAGGTCGATATCTTACTCAATGGGGATCCAGTGGATGCTTTTAGCGCTATCGTCCATAAAGATAAGGCCTATCAATATGGCGTAGCGATGGCATCTAAACTCAAAGAGCTCATTCCTCGTCAGCAATTTGAAGTGCCCATTCAAGCTGCAATCGGCGCTCGAGTTATCGCTCGTGAAACCATTCGTGCAATGCGCAAGGATGTCTTAGCGAAGTGTTATGGTGGCGATATTTCGCGTAAACGCAAATTGCTTGAAAAGCAAAAAGAGGGCAAGAAACGCATGAAGATGGTGGGACGAGTTGAAGTTCCTCAGGAGGCTTTCGTTGCCGCCTTGTCCACAGGTGAAGGTTCTAAGGATAAGAAATAGGTGTCTTCCCTAGGCGCAGAGCTGGAATCCCATCTATACGCTTTAGAGCGTGATGTGGTTGGGCAGCGTCCTTTTAGTCTCTATATCCATGTGCCCTTTTGCGCTCACCGATGCGGATATTGTGACTTCAATACCTACGCGATCGCAACGTTACCCTCCACGGCTGCTCAAGAATGGCTTTTAGGGGTTATTGAAGAATTAAAACGAGCCAGAAAGTTGTTGCCCGATACCCTCCCAAAGATTTCGACGGTCTTCTTTGGCGGGGGTACGCCAACATTAATGAGTCCTTCTTACTTAGGTAAGATTCTCAAGGTTGCCTCCGATCTTTTCTCCCTGCAATCCGATTGTGAAGTGACGGTTGAAGCGAATCCAGAAACTCTTGATAAGAAGGTCTTATCTGAATTATTGGAGGTGGGAATTACCCGTCTTAGTATGGGGATGCAATCGAGTGATCCCTCCGTCTTATCCACCTTGGAAAGAGTGCACCGTCCACGACGAGCTCTTGAGTTAGTAAGTCTGGCTCATGATGTTGGTTTTCACGATGTCAGTCTCGATCTCATTTATGGAACTCCTGGCGAGACACTTGAACAATGGGGGAGAAGTCTTGACGATGCCCTCAGCGTCAATCCAGAACATCTATCGGCTTATGCCCTGGTTATCGAAGAAAGAACTGCGATGGGGCGAGCGTTGCGTAATGGACGTATCGATCCTGTCGATGAGGATCTCCAAGCCGATATGTACATAGTGGCGGATGAAAAATTGGAAAATGCTGGCTATCAGGCATATGAGATCAGTAATTGGGCGAAAGGTTTTGCTCACCGTGCCAGGCACAATATGCACTATTGGACATCGGATCACTGGTGGGGAATCGGACCTGGAGCCCATTCCCATATCGGCGGGATACGCTGGTGGAATGAGCGTTCACCGATGGCCTATAGTCGCGCTGTTAACAATCGTTTACCTATTGCGGGATATGAAATATTAAGCGACGAACAGCGCCGTATTGAGCGTATATTGCTTGAAATTCGTCTTGCAGACGGAATGCCAATCGATCTGCTCACCTCGAGCGAATACGCCCGTCTTGAACAAGCAATCAATTCTTCGCTCATCTTCATCGATAAGGATCGTGTAGTGCTGACCAGACGAGGACGTCTGCTTGCAGATGCGCTGATCCGCGATCTGCTGGATTGACAATCGACACTATCTTATAGGTGCGCTACTGTTCACCAGGTGATGACAGGGGATCTATACGGTAATGATGTGCTCAGCAACGATCGTCGCGCGCCTTTACAACCGCGCACATCCGATCTGGTGATCGCTCTCGGTATGATCCTCGAAGATCCCGCTTCAGGTTTCGTCGGGGAGATCATGGGATGGGAAAACGGGTTGATCGTCTTGGAAGATCGTCATCAGCGCCGTCGTTCCTTTCCCGTAGGACCTGGTTTCCTCTATGAAGGAAAGCCTGTAAAAGCGATCATTCCCGCCCGTCAAGGAAAATCTCGTCCGCGATATACCGCTTCTGGCTCATATGACATGCCTTCCCACCGTGCGAAAGTAGCGTTGCCAAGCCGTATCTATGTGGAAGGACGTCACGATGCGGAATTGGTCGAAAAAATCTGGGGAGATGATCTGCGCCATGTGGGAGTGGTCGTTGAATATCTTTCCGGTATCGACGATCTGGTTGGCATCGTGGATCGTTTCGCGCCAGAACCTGGACGGCGTCTCGGTGTCTTAGTCGATCATCTCTTGAAAGGCACGAAGGAAGATCGAATTGTCTCCCAGGTGAAAAAGAGCGGCTATAGCGACTATGTCATGATTACTGGACATCGATATATCGATATCTGGCAGGCGATCAAACCGCAGATTCTAGGTTTTTCTCGTTGGCCTGATGTGCCGAAGGATATCGATTTCAAAAAGGGAACATTGGCTGCTTTGGGATTAGCCCATCGTGATCAAAGCGATATCGCTCAGGCTTGGAAAGCGATGTTGGCTCGTGTCACCACCTGGAAAGATCTCGATATCGACCTCGTGCGTGAAATGGAAAAATTGATCGATTTCGTCACTAGCGATCACTGTGAGAGTTGAGTTACTATCCGTCTGTACGTGAAGGCGCTAGTCTTCGCTATATGAGTGATTCCCCATCATCGATTGTCCCCGTTGCTCCTGAGATGTGGTCGTTGGGCGCATGGCCGCTTGGAGCTCATCTCGACGATCGACAGATCGCCTCATTCGCTGTCTATGCACCAGAAGCAACCAGGATGCATCTGGAGATCTTTCCTGAAGCGTGTGAAGCGGATTCCATCGAAACTGTGGTGATGGCTCAATGCGAAGATGGCTGTTGGCGTGCTCAACTTCGAGGACTTGCCCACGGCTCCTTATATGGATATCGCGTTTGGGGACGCAATTGGATATGGACGAAGGAATGGAAACCGGGGAGCCTTGAAGGTTTCATTTCTGATCGTGATGAACAGGGCAATCACTTCAATCCCAATAAGGTCTTGATCGACCCCTATGCTCGAGAGATTACCCATGTGCCGATGAGTCCTGTCTTGAAAGAAAAAGGAGTGGATCGTTCTATCTTCGGCACTGGGGGAGGAATGTGCGCAGACCGTGTGCGCCGTACGATTGATACCGCCCAGTGGGCTCCTAAAAGTGTGATCGTTGACGACAGAACAGATACCGGTCAGCATCCCTATCGCAACGCGCAAGATGCCAGCATTTACGAGGCTCATGTCAAGAATTTGACGATGCACCCATCCTCACTACATCTGAAGGACTTACTCGGTGATCATCCCTGTTTTTCTAGGGTGAAGAATATTCCCGATCACTATCGCGGCACCTATGCGGGCGCTGCCATGATGGCGGATTATCTTGCTGGTTTGGGAATCAATACCATCGAATTTCTTCCCGTCCACGAGACCGATACCGATCAGATGGGAGATCGCAATGGGACGACGAATAACTGGGGTTATCAGACGATCGGATTCTTTGCGCCGAACCGTGACTATGCCTATGACAAATCTCCTGGCGGGCCTACGCGCGAATTTAAACAGATGGTCAAGGCATTTCATGATGCTGGTATCGAGGTCTATCTCGATGTGGTCTATAACCACACTGCGGAAGGTGGCAACTGGGATGGTGATATCGATGCAGCCGGTTTCACCTGTTTCGGTGGATTTGCCACCACTCATTATTACGACTTGACTCCTGAAGGTTATGTGATGGATCCAGCGACTGGATCGTCCAATCAGACGAATTTCGGGCGTCGTGTGATGTGCGATCTTGTCATCGACTCCTTGACCTATTGGCATGAGCAGATGGGTGTGGATGGCTTCCGTTTCGATCTCGCCACTGTTTTGGGGCGTGCTCCTCTCGCCTCTGATCCCGATGATTGGGCGGCTCGGCGTCAATTCTTCTCATCTCATCCTCTGCTGCGACGAGTTGCCGATATGGCGGTGGAGAAAGATATCGAGGTAATTGCAGAAGCTTGGGATCTATGGGGATATGAAGTCGGCAATTTCCCAGCGGGTTGGGGAGAATGGAATGGGCGTTTTCGCGATGCTATGCGTCGCTATCTTAAAGGGGATGGCAATGCGAGAGCCTTCATGGATCAATTCAACGGGGATTGGCTTCACTTCAATGACAATTTAGGACCTCAAAAATCGATCAACTTTGTTACGGCCCACGATGGTTTCACCATGTTTGACCTGGTCAGCTTCAATGCCAAGGACAACGATCAACCCTATCCTTTCGGCCCTTCCGATGGGGGTAGCGATGATAATCTCTCGTGGGATTCTGGAGGAGATCACGCTTTAAGGCGGACGAGGTGGCGCAATTATTGGCTGGTCACCTTCTTTGCTCGAGGTGTGCCAATGATCGTCAGCGGTGATGAATACGGTCGTAGTCAAAATGGCAATAACAATCCATGGAATCTCAATACAGTCGGCATGTGGAATAACTGGGCTCAAGCGGTGTCCAATCGTCCGACACAATTGCCAGTAGATCCTCACGATGAATCGGTGGGAGGCTATTACGACGTCGTCGGTCTTTGTGATAGTCCTGATGGCGTCAACCCGATGTTCCGCTTTGCCCACTATATCGCCCGTTTGCGTAGCGTCGACGAAACGCTACGTCAATGTTCTTGGGGGGATTTCAAGAAGGATAGCGATAACGTCTCCTATCTGTACTATCGCCCTGATCTATCAACACCTGTAGACGATGGGGAACGTCAGCTCACCGTCTTCATCAACGGTTCGTCAATCGGTGGTACCGACTATCTGCTCATGATCAATATGAGCGCTGAGGCCGGTCAATATCGGGTGCCGAAAGAACCTGATAGCTCCCGTCCCCATTTGGAATGGCATCGCATTATCGATACCGCTGCCTGGGCTGAATCTGTCGATAACTGTTGGCCTCCCTCTCAAGGCGATATCATCACCGATAGCTATACTGTCCAGCCGTGGTCGATTGCAGTATTGGCTGCTGCCAATGACGAATCACCTCTTTTCTGTGACGAAAGATTTAACGCTCGAGGGGGAAATAATGGCCTCAACTGAACAGATCTTTGATGCGATTGTCCATGTTGCCGATGAGCAGATCAATCCGCGTTTTGGCCATTTGACGCGTGGAGATATCGACGAGAAGAATCCAGGCGATTATGTGACGGTTGCTGATCGGTTAGCTGAGAAATATCTCACCGCGGCGATTGCCGATTTTTATCCTGAGGCGTTGATCGTAGGGGAGGAAGCAGTCTATGCGGATCCCTCAGTGCTCAACGGTTTGGGTGAAGCCGAGACGGCTTTCACGATCGATCCTATTGATGGGACAGGGAATTTCGTTCGAGGAAGTGAAAAATATGCGGTAATGGTCGCCCAGCTATCGCGAGGTGAGACGGTTCGATCGTGGATTTGGCAACCTCAACGTCACCTTTCCTATATCGCAGAGCGTGGAGCTGGGGTATGGCGCAACGGAATAAAAATTGAACGATCTTTCAACAGCACTAGCGCTCAAGGAGCATGCTCGTGGTCTGCATGGCATGGATTATCACGTGGGATGATTGCTCCTATCGCCGATGCCAATATGTGCGCTGGAGTGGATTATGGTCTCTTACTCGATGGTCAATGGGATTTCTTGATCTATAAATCTCCAAAGCCATGGGATCATCTACCTGGAGGTTTGATGATTGAAGAATGCGGTGGACTTCTACGCCGTATCGATGGAACACCTTATGGCCCTTCATCGGATACCAAGACGCCAATGGTTGCAGCGATCACTGCGATAATCGCCGACGAAGTATGCGCTTTGTTGACATGAGTGAGTCTATATGCGGATCGTCATTCCACTGGAAGTCTAAAGATGTGTAGCATGGGCTGACGATCATATGCAGTGGTGGGATACAAAGTTAAGGGGTGAATAGCGATGATGGATACGCGCAAATTAGATGTATTGCGAGCTGTCATCACCGAATATATTTCCCACCGCGAACCTGTCGGATCCAAGGCGTTGGTGGAAAGGTGTGGCCTTGACGTATCTCCAGCGACTGTACGCAATGATATGGCTGTCTTGGAAGAAGAAGGATATCTCACACAACCCCATACGAGTGCTGGACGTGTCCCCACTGATAAGGGATATCGACTCTTTGTCGATCGTCTCGCAACGGTAAAACCCTTATCTGCGATGGAGCGTAAAGCCATCACCACCTTCATGGAGGGGGCGGTCGATGTAGATGATGTGGTTCATCGCACTGTCAGGTTACTCGCTCAGCTCACCCATCAAGTAGCGATCGTGCAATATCCGAAAGCGTCGTCTGCGACCATCCGACATATCGAATTGGTCAGTTTAGAAGCCCAGCGTCTTTTGGTGATCGTCATCGATTCTTCTGGACGTATCGAACAGCGCACGATCACAGTTGAGCAAATGGACGATGAGGAATTAGCTCGTCTGCGAGATCGTCTCAATTCCACCTTGTCCGGGAAGGGTTTTGGACAGGCTCGTGACGAATTGGCGGCTGTGGAATCAGCCGATATCAGCGATTGCTGGAAACCTGTTTTTTCTGCCCTATCCGATCTGATCGAGGTGACTCCTTCAGATGAAGTGGTGGTTGCAGGTGTGCCCAATCTTGTCCGTTTCGGAGGGGTCTATGAGGCCTCCATTCGTCCGCTTCTGGAAGCTTTAGAAGAACAGGTTGTCTTGCTACGTCTACTGGGAGAGGCTGTAGCGGAATCCCCGGGGGATGTTGCGGTGCGTATCGGCCAAGAAAATCCCTATGCTCCCTTGCAAACTACGTCATTAGTCGCCAGCACCTATGGCCCCGATGATGGATGGGCCAATCTAGGGGTTGTAGGACCAACCTATATGGACTATCCGTCCACGATCGCTACGGTTCGAGCTGTGGCTAACTACCTTGGACGTTTCCTTGTCTAGAAAGGTCGGATAGATCTATCGATGAAAGATCGTGGGGAATTTCTTTCATCTGCTATAGCGAATGGTGATAGTTGCTTATATCTAGATTCATGCTGATAGGGGTTATGTCCGTCACGACTTTTCAACAAAAGGTTGAAAAGTCATCCTTATCCTTCAGATGAATTTCATCTCGATACAGATCATTTCTCATCTTGGGGGGATAGGAATGAAATCTATAAATTGTGTACATCGTCGTTATCTTCTGTGAGAACGATGAGCTATGACGAGCCTGTCAGGCAATCCATATCCAGAACAGACAATTGAAAGAAGCGCACCACTGTTTCGCTTTTCACTAAGGCTGATACGATGGCGACGAGTACTACAGCGATCCAGTTGAGAAGGATGACCGATAACTGACGATGAGCAGTCCTGACTACTACGAAATTCTTGGCGTGTCGAAAGATGCCACATCGGAACAGATCAAGAAGGCCTATCGGAAGATGGCGATGAAAGTTCATCCCGATGTGGCACAGACCTCAGATGCCGAAGAGAAATTTAAACAACTCAACGAAGCCTATGAGGTTTTATCCGATCCCAATAAGAAAGCTGTCTACGATCGTGGAGGTGACCCTCTCGGACGCTCGGGGGCAGGTTCTGATCCCTTTGGCTCTATGGGATTTGGCAATTTTAGTGGTTTTACTTCTCAAGGTTTCGATCTTGGTGATCTATTCGGCGCGATGTTCTCTCAGGGACGATCCAGAGGACCGCAGCCGCGTGTTCGCCATGGGCAAGATCAGCTCATAGGCGCTCATCTCACACTTGGTGAAGCTGTCTTCGGCACGGTGAAAACCGTGGAATTCGATTCCTATATCGTTTGCCCAACCTGTCAAGGCAATGGCTCAGCCTCTGGACAAGCTCCCGTCACATGTACCCAATGTCAAGGTCGTGGTGAGGTCATCACCACTCAACACTCTCTTTTTGGACAGGTGCGTACCTCTCAGCCTTGTCCAGCCTGTCAAGGACATGGAACGACGATCCCAGATCCTTGTGCAGAGTGTTCCTCCCATGGACGTGTGGTCTCGCGTCGATCGCTGAATGTCAAGATTCCAGCCGGTGTGGACAACGGGAACCGTATTCATCTTCAAGGACAAGGCGAGGTAGGACCTGGTGGGGGAGCTGCGGGAGATCTCTATGTCGAGATCTCTGTCGATCATCATGATGTTTTCACCAGGGATCGGAATAATTTGGAGATGACGATGCGTATCCCCATGACTCTGGCGGCATTGGGAACGCGCATTGAGATTGCCACTTTGGAAGCGGAATTGGAATCTACTCCTGATGAGGATAAATACGTCAGTGTCGATATTCCTCCCGGCACTCAACCGGGAACACGTATCGTCGTCAAAGGTAAGGGTGCGCCGAGTTTGCGTCCCAATCGCCGTGGAGAAAAGCTACGTGGCGATTTGGGGATTACCTTCCTGGTGCAGACTCCGACCAAACTCAGTGATGAACAGCGCGTTCTGCTAGAACAATTAGCTGAGTTGCGTGGGGAATCCGGTCCTGAGCCGGTAGCAGCTCATGAGGCGAAAGGATTTTTTGAACGCCTACGGGAAGCATTCGGAGCCTGATGACTGACGCGTGTTATCTGTCCGATCAAGCAGGTCAGCCTCTAGGAAGCCGGATCGTGCTTGATGGGGAGGAAGGTCGTCACGCCTCGGTGGTCAAACGCACTAAGGTGGGCGAAACGATCATCGTTGCCGACGGTAAGGGGCATGCAAAGAAAGCCTCTGTGCTCGATGTTCGCAAAGGTAGCATTCTGGTCGAATTATGTGAGCAGATGCCTACGATCTGCTCTCCCTATCGCTGGACGGTGGTGCAGGCTCTAGCGAAAGGGGATCGTTCCGATATCGCGGTGGAATCCCTCACCGAATTAGGAGTGGACGAGATCATCGCCTGGCAAGCTGACCGCTCGGTGGTGAAATGGCAGACGAAATCCGATAAAGGAGTGGAAAAATGGCGCAAAACCGCTCGTCAATCCATGAAACAGTCGCGTCGCTACACCATACCTGAGATCACCTATGCCACCACCTCAGATCTGGTGGAGCGGATCCGCAATTGTCGCTATGTTCTCATCGCTCATGAAAGCGCTTCACGCTGGATTCATGAAATCTCACTTCCTAATCCAGGTGACGAAATCATGGTCATCATCGGACCTGAAGGTGGGATTAGCGATGAAGAAGTGGAGATTTTTACACGGGCAGGAGGTATCCCAGTCCTTCTCAGCGATGCGATCTTGCGTACCTCAAGTGCAGGCGTGATCGCTCTTGCTCAGCTTCAATCTTTAGCGCGGATGCGCCTTGAGGTATCGGCATAAAGATGAGGGAAAATCCCGATAGGACTAAAGTCAATTCTATGTGCGTTGAGAACCGACCGGCTATCGCCACCCTCTTGGTCAATCCGAGTGCTGGACGTGGACGAGCAGGTCGGATTTTGCCGAGGGTGATGAAACGTCTGAAAGAAAAGATGCCTGAGGTGGAATTGCGTCTCATCCGCACCCGCTCCTACACAGATGCTGCTGAGCGTGCCGAAGCAGTCGTTGCCAATGCGATAAGCGATGATCCTCGACGTCGAGATGTGCTCATCATGATGGGTGGGGACGGAATGGTCTCCTTGGGATTGAATGCCTGCACCCATTCCAATGTGGCCTTGGGTGTGATACCTGCCGGTACAGGCGACGATTTCGCTCGCGGAATTGGGGTACCTTTGCGTCCTTTGAAAGCTGCTGAGGTGATCGCTGCCGGCGTTGAACGCACCATCGATGTGATTGAGGCGAGAAACGATCTGCGTCACTTCAAACGCTATGTGGGAACTGTGGTTGCATCTGGATACGATGCGAAGGTCAATACGCGGGTCAATGA
>JAEZYG010000066.1 GCA_023419175.1 Actinomycetes bacterium | reverse complement strand
GTTTGGATCGTATCGATTAAAGCTTGCCGATCGACCTTACCAAGATCAGTGGTGGGGATTTCGCATCTGACCCATAGACGTGGGCGGTGAGGTCCGTCCAGATGGGATCTGGCCCATGAACGAGCGGTAATTCTATCGTCCTCGTCCCTAAAAACCGCTGTGAGAACGGATCCTAGACGTGGGTGAGGGAGGGCGACCAATTCAATATCTCCCGCTATCTGAGCGGATAGTTGAGCTTTGATCGGGGCGAGATCGACAGTGGCTCCCGAGGTGGTAATCGCTCCGTCTCGTCCCCAGATGGTCACGATATCTTGATCGAGATTTCCTCTGTCTTTGACGGTGACAAATCCATCTGGACGGCTGACAAAGCAGGAGAGATCGTTATCCAAATAGCCGTAGCTGAGCCATGGAGAGCTCACCCAGATGATGTTATCGCTATCGATATCGATCTCAACGCGATCAAAGATTTTCAAGTCTTTATTGCACGTCCCCCAGGCGACAAGCGAAAGTTCAGATGCTCCGTAATAGTGCTCGATACGGTATCCCTCAGATATCGCTTCGTCGCGCAGACGTCTATTCAAACCATCCCCTGCGATGAGAATAGTCATATCGGGACGGGTCAGTGAGCGCTTCTTCTCATCGCTGAGGAAGGAGGTCAGGCCGCTAGGGGTCATGGTCGTGATCGTTGCTGAGGCAGGATCTGTTGTCCAGGGTATGTGGCGCCATTCTGCGAGAGCAGCACAGAAAAGATTCATCGTTGCGTTAAGCGATCCCGGTATCCAGAAATGATCGTTTCTTCCTATATCCAGGCGACGAGCAACGAGATCGAATGAGTCCGTCCATGATGTTGTGGTGCGCACGATCGTCTTGGCGTTGCCCGTGGTGCCTGAGGTGCGTAGAGCGATGAGATCTTGTCGGCGATGGGCGGCCCAGAAACGTTCTAGGGGACGGTCTCCTTCGATGATTTCCATAGAGGAAGATTAGTCATCTTTAGGCGAGTCATGGAATAAAAAGGAAAATCTTTAAGTTGAGCCTAGTAGACTCAACTTTAAGATTTAGAGAACGCGGAGACGAGTATGAACGACAACAAGCTCACTACTATGAGCCGCGATGCGGTATCAGCCGCGTTGCGTCTTGCCTTGACAAAAGGAAATCCGAGAGTGGAAGCGGTGCATCTATTGCACGCTTTGCTCATGATCCCCAACTGTTCAGCAGCTTCTCTTTTGGAGGCGGTGGGAGCTGATGCTGAACAGATCAATAACGCCGCCATTCAGGCGATCGATAAACTCCCCTCTGCCCAAGGGGCGTCGGTAGCTCAACCCCAACTGTCGGGAGCTTTTGCACGTCTTTTAGCTCAAGCCGAGAATTTGGCGGCTCAGATGGGAGATAGCTATGTCGCCACTGAGCATTTATTAATTGCCGCCTGCGATGTTGAAAGCGAAGCCAGCCGAATCCTGGCAGAGGCGCAGGTGAACTCTGAAGCTTTGTCTGCAGCTTTTAACGAGATGAGAGGCGAGCGACGTATCCATTCAGAAGAGGATGAGGGAGGTCAGAGCGCTCTCGATAAATTCTCCACCGATCTGACCGGACGAGCTCGTGAGGGGAAGCTGGATCCAGTCATCGGACGAGATGCTGAGATTCGTCGCGTCGTCCAGGTTCTTTCACGACGGACAAAGAACAATCCGGTGCTGATCGGTGAACCTGGAGTGGGAAAGACGGCTGTGGTCGAGGGGCTGGCTCAGCGTATCGTTGCCGGAGATGTTCCCGATTCTTTGAAGGGACGCCGGGTCATCTCTCTCGACTTAGCATCCATGGTTGCGGGGGCGAAATATCGTGGTGAATTTGAAGAGAGGTTGAAGTCTGTTCTGAGTGAGATTCAGTCAGCTGAAGGACAGATCATCACCTTTATCGATGAGCTGCATACGGTCGTGGGAGCTGGAGCAAGCGAAGGTGCGATGGATGCCTCTAATATGCTCAAGCCGATGTTAGCGCGCGGAGAGCTGCGCATGATCGGTGCTACCACATTGGATGAGTATCGCGAGCGTATTGAGAAAGACCCCGCTTTGGAACGCCGTTTCCAGCAGGTTTACGTCAGCGAACCCACCGTGGAAGATACGGTGGCAATTCTGCGCGGTATTCGCGAACGCTATGAAGCGCACCATAAGGTACGCATCACGGATAGTGCTTTAGTAGCGGCTGCAACTTTATCGAATCGCTATATCACGAATCGTCAATTGCCCGATAAAGCTATCGATTTGATCGACGAGGCGGCGTCTCGTCTACGTATGGAAATCGATTCCTCTCCCGAGGAGATCGATCGTCTACGTCGCCAAGTTGATCGTCTGACGATGGAACAATTCGCCTTATCCCATGAGGAAGATGAGGGATCCAAACTCAGATTGGAGAACTTGAATGCCGAGCTGGCAGACCATCAGGAAAAGTTGCGTTCGCTGGAGGCTCAGTGGGCGTCTGAGAAGGAGCAGCTCAATAAAGTAGGTGATCTGAAAAGTCAGATCGATGCTTTGCGGACGGAAGCTGAACGCTATCAGCGTGAGGGGGATCTGGAGCATTCCGCTCAGATTTTGTACGGTCAAATTCCAGCTTTAGAACGCGAAATGGGTCAGGCTTTGAAAGATGAGGAGGAGACTCGTCGTCACGCTATGGTCTCCGAGGAGGTGACCTCAGGTGATATCGCTGAAGTCGTCAGCGCGTGGACAGGGATTCCAGTCGGCAAGATGTTGGAGGGTGAATCCCAAAAGCTTTTGGAGATGGAAGAGCGTCTAGGGCATAGATTGATCGGACAGGAGAAAGCCGTTAAAGCGGTAAGCGATGCTGTACGTCGTGCGCGAGCGGGTATCAGCGATCCGAATCGTCCGACAGGTTCCTTCCTCTTCGTCGGTCCTACGGGGGTTGGTAAGACGGAATTGGCGAGATCTTTGGCAGATTTCCTCTTCGATGACGAACAGGCGATGGTACGCATCGATATGAGCGAATACATGGAGAAACACGCTGTATCGCGTCTGGTAGGAGCTCCTCCTGGCTATGTCGGTTACGAGGAGGGCGGTCAGCTTACCGAAGCCGTGCGTCGTCGACCCTATTGTGTCGTCTTGCTCGACGAGGTGGAAAAAGCCCATCCGGACGTATTCAATATCTTGTTGCAAGTCCTTGACGATGGACGTCTCACCGATGGTCAGGGTCGCCTCATTGATTTTCGCAATACCTTGCTCATCATGACTTCAAATCTGGGAAGCGATATCTTGGCAGATCAGCAGATGAGCGATCAGGGGAAGCGCAATGCTGTCATGGAGATCATTCGCAAGGCATTCCGTCCGGAATTTATCAATCGTCTGGACGAAATCGTCAGCTTTGATCCGCTGAGTCGAGAGGATCTGGCGAAGATCGTTACGATCAATCTTCACAAGATCAATAGCCGTCTTGCCGATCGCAGAATTGAGGTTGAGGTGAGCGATGCAGGTCAACGATGGTTGGCAGATCGCGGATATGACCCGGTATATGGGGCGCGTCCTTTGCGCCGTCTGCTGCAATCGACAGTGGAAGATCAGCTTGCTAGAGCGATCTTGTCCTCTCAGGTCAGCGATGGTGAGGCGGTTCATTTCGATGTGAATGAATCGGATGAATTGGTGATCTGTTGATTTGAGAGCATAGGCGGCGGGGATTCCCCGCCGCCTGCCGTATAGGGGTTTATGAGAAATGGGTTAAACCTCGCTCCACCTGAGGGGATTCCTCCCCTTCTTCTCCGAAAGGGGAAGCCTCGCCTACAAGGGAATCCAATGGCTGATCTATCACGATGCGATAGGGGAAAACGGACGATGCCGCTCGGCGGTAGAGATCGTCTGCTCGCAAAGGGATATGCGACGCGATCGCGACGAGATTGCCATGGCGTCTGCCTTTCAAAGTGGCGGATTCTGCGATGAGAGCGCATTGCGTGAAGTATTCCCTGAGTGTGGCGAGAACCCGTCTTGTCCATTGAAAGGGACGAATATCGATGAGGTTCATCATGAGAAGACCATCGTCTTTAAGAATGCGTGCAGCCTGACTGAAGAAGGTGGCGGTGGTCAAGGCGGCGGGGACTCGCCCATCGGCGAAAGCATCGATAATCAAACATTCGCTATAGCGTGAACGGATAGTCTCTATTCCATCTTCTCCTCGTTGCGGCCTGACTTTGATTCCACTGCGTTTGGGGAGAGGAAGATGGGCGCGTACCGCTTCTGTCATCTTTTCGTGGGGTTCGAGGACAATCTGAGCTGAATGTGGGCGGGTATGGGCAATATATCTGGGTATGGTGAGCGCCCCTCCGCCGATATGGACGATGGATATGGGTTGTTGTTCTGGCCACACCGTATCGATGACGTCGATCATTTGCTGCATATAGCTGAATTCCAGACGGGTTGGATCGTCAAGATCAACCCAGGAATGGGCGAGAGAATCCATGACAAGTTGCCAGCCCGCCTCATGAGGACGGATTTCAAAGGTGGGCATGGGAGATGACATCGTATTTCCTTCTCCAAAAGTCTGTGGATATCTGTCGATCTTAGGGCAGTTATCCACAGTTTTGATGGTTCTGTTCTATTCCTTCCCCTTTCTTCCTAGCCTGATCCCAAATCGACGTGAGGAGAAAAGGTGAACAGGTTATTGTGCTGCATCATTGCATGGACGATCGTCTGTCTCGGCATGTGCCCGCTTGGTGCTTATGGCCAGTCGCGGACGATAGCTCCCAGCGTCATCGTGATAGATGCATCTGGGTCAATGGCTGATGATGATGGTCAAGGTCACGACAAGATCTCATCGGCTATCGATGCAACTCAAGGCTTTCTTGGCGCTATCGGTGAGCAGTCCGCTGTAGGTCTTGTTGCCTATGGGTTGAATGTTGATCCCATTCCCGGCAGTCAAGAAGCGGGATGTCGAGATATTTCTATCATGGCTCGTCCAGGGGAATTTTCCCCTCATCAGCTCGCTTCTCGCCTAGCCGATTTGAAACCGAAAGGGTGGACGCCCATTGGCGCTGCCTTGCGTCAGGCTGATGAGATCTTGCCCGATTCGCAGGAGCGGTCGATCATTTTGGTATCGGATGGTATCGATACGTGTTCTCCTCCATCCCCGTGCGATGTGGCTAAAGAGTTGAAAGACAAGGGTGTGGATTTGATGATTCACACCATCGGATTCAATGTGGACGAAAAGACACGTCAGGAGTTGTCCTGTATCGCAAAGGCAACGGGAGGCATCTATGGGGATGCCGATGGTGCAGAATCTTTGGAATATATGCTTAAGCGTGCCGCTATGAGGTCGGCGACAAGGGCTTCTCTTCCTGAAACGGTCGTTGTGGCATCGCCTGATAGTGACAATGCTCCGTCTATCCCGGTGGGGACGATGGAAGCTCCCGCTGCCGTTACGGTGACGGTTCCATCATCTGCTAAGGGCAAGAATCACTATGTATCGGTTGATCTTAGTGAAGGGGTATCGGCTCTCCAGATGGGAGTTGTGATGCCAAGATCCGATCGGGATGGAGCTTTATCGAATTCCGATCTCCTCTTCAAGGTGAAGGATCTTCCCTACTCCATGCATTGTTCAACACATGTCCGTGATGTTGGAGTCACGATGCGTAATGTTCAAGGTCTATATCAATCCCACGGGGTTATATGTGAAGCGGATGAGAATGGAAAAATACCTGCAAAACATCTAGTCATTGCGGTCAATAATCCTTATCGGATGCAGGATGCTCACTATGTGGTGCGCACATCTGCTCTCAATCCGCCAGTCGATTTCCCCGCCTCATCTATGGAGATGGAAAGTGCGGAGCGCGACGAAGACGACATCTCTCTTAGAGATATAGGGGAAGCTTCTTCACAGGTGATGCCGGGCAGTGATCTCGAATCCGCCCCTGAGATCAGTGGTTCTATCGAAGCTGAGATCGTTCCAGGTGAACAGCACTATTACCGTATCCCTATTGAATGGGGACAGGTATTAGACGCCAGGATCGAATCTTTGACGACAGCGGAGGAACTCAATAAAGGCTTTGATGGTAGTTCGTGGGTCTGGAATACCCTCAGAGTCCAGATCGTCAATTCTGTTGGTCAACGAGTTGAGGCGATCGGTAAAGATTTTATCCGTCCTGATCAAGGGGAGGATGGGCGAGCTGATTTCGGAATGTCTCGTGCGATCAGTTACGGCAATATGGCAAATGACAGTTTTGCTTGGAAAGGCTCAGAGATTTATCTGGTTGTCGATCAGGAGAGAAATGCTGCGAACTATTCTCTTGACGAGGTTCTCTTTCCAGTTCGTTATCGTCTGACACCTCATATCAGTGGGGAGGGGGTAGAAGGGCCTCGTTTTTCTTCTCAGGAGATGGATATCTCCAGCACTGAGAAGAATGAAAGAAAAGATCTATCGCTAATAGCGAAGATGATCGTTTTATCTCTTTTGGGGGTAATTCTTCTCGGTGGCGGTATCGCTGCGATCGTTTTTATCGGCAAACACTTTCATCGTAAGTCCTAGCCCTTAGGTCGAGAGGAAAGAAATTCCTAGTAAACGCGATATTTGAAGATTGCGAACGGGAGGAGTTGACATGGTGAGAAGATGTGAGTAATGTTTCTCGAGCTGCTTCGGACAGGTAGAGCTGCAGAAGCGGTCTGATAATTCAAGATTTCCCGTGGTTGTTTCTGTGGCTGCTTTGGTGGTTGTGGGGGCTGGTGCTGGTGGGGTGTTTTGCTTTTGGGTGGGATGTTCTGCTAGTGTTGATCGGGTCGCTTCGGGCTGG
>JAEZYG010000076.1 GCA_023419175.1 Actinomycetes bacterium | reverse complement strand
CGACCAGATAGAGGGGCTTGGCGATTACGATCGCCCTCACAGCCCAGGATTCTGCATCGCCATTCATGCAGAGGTCAACGCTTTGCTTTACGCCACCAGAGATACCCATGGGGCTATCGCGTATATTACCGATGAACCTTGTCCAGGATGTCGAAAAGCCCTAGCGGCGGCACATATTGACAGAGTCGTTTGGCCGCAGGGAGAGCTGACAGCAGATGAATTGGTCAGCTGGCCGGAATGCCTATGAATCGTTGGAGAATCAATCAGATGTTGACAAATCCACGGCACCGCCAGTCAATCGTTGGTGCCGTGGTGGCTATTCTCAGCGCTCGTCGCGTAAAGAATCGTAAAGATC
Source organism: Actinomycetes bacterium (assembly GCA_023419175.1). Lineage (GTDB taxonomy): Bacteria > Actinomycetota > Actinomycetes > Propionibacteriales > Propionibacteriaceae > Brooklawnia. The sequence goes on along the minus strand of JAEZYG010000076.1, from coordinate 3,944 downwards.
GTTCGGGTGAGGAGCTCCCAATCCGACAGGTCCCAATTCAGGTTCAGAAGAGCTAAGCGGCTGGACGGCGTCAACAGCTTCTTCAACGGTGGATGCCTCGTTGGCAGCGTGAGTATCGATCGCTACAACAGGTTCTGCATCATCGGTGAGATCATGAGATGATTCCTCATGAGCGCTGGCAAGATGTGGTGAAGGGGCAGGAGCGCCCGACAGGCTGTAATAATCGTAGAGAGCAACCTCTTGATCGGCGTCGAGATGACGATCGGGATCGACATTGGGGGCGTCCTTGATGAGGGAAGCCAGATATGGGACGCGCAGTTGAGAGCCGATCAATTCAGCACGGTGAAGAGGGACGAAGGTTTCCTTTAAACCGAAAAATCCGGTCTTGACACTCACCCATGTGGGCTGTTGAGTCTTGTCGTCCAGATAGACCTGACCGATGGAGCCGACCTTTGCTCCTTCGGAATCGATGACAGTGCAGGTGAAGAGGGAAGCGACATCGAATTCGCTCATCGGTATTCCTTTCATCGCGTAGGAGACGGCGCCTCTCATCAGTAGCGTCCGTGGTGAAATTCTAGCGCGGTGAACTATCGGGATTCTCGCTGACTTCGCCGCGTTCCAGCCATAGCCACCCTTTGCGGGTGAAATCGAGATGAATGGATAATCTATCCACTCTCATGACTGCTGTCACCATAGTGATCAAAGCGATTCCCACACAGATAACCCCGAATAGAAGGGTGGAGCGAGGGCCGGCGACATCTCCTAAATATCCAACCACCGGAGAGACGAGAGGAGTCCATCCCAAGGTTGCTAATCCCCATAGGGACATCACTCGTCCGCGCATATGGGGAGCTGTTGAGGTTTGTAACATCGTATTCGCCGTGACCAAAGCGGTGATACTCGCCAAGCCCACGGGAATTTGCAAGACGGCGAAGAGCCAAAAGGTCGGGCTGAAAGCCGCTGCCAGATTGAATAGAACATATCCCGCCATACCGATAAGGGCATAGCGTAGACGTGGACGTTTGCGGCGAGAGGCGAGCAAAGCTGCCACCACAGCTCCTAAGCCCATCAGCGAACCTAAGAAGCCATATTCTCCAGGTCCTCGTCCGTAAAACTCGGTAGCCATGACCGCATTGGAAATGGTGAAGTTGAAACCGAAACCGCCTACGGCAAGTCCGCAGCAGAGCAAAATGACCAAATCGAGACGATGCCAGGTATAGCGCAATCCTTCAAGGATTTGTCCTCGGCCCTTACGGATTGAGGCAAGGTGGATAGCGGAGCGATCCAAGATCGATAGGACGATGATCATCGCCAGATAGCTCATCGTATCGATCAAAATCGCCCATCCTGTCCCCACAAGGGCTATCGCTACACCTGCTAGACCGGGACCGATGAGACGTGCGGCATTGAAAGAGGTGGAATTCAAGGCGATGGCATTGGGAAGTAGACGGGATTCCACGAGCTCGCTGGTGAAGGATTGACGTGCAGGAGCATCAAAAGCATTGGCTAAACCGTCAATTGCTGAGCACAGATAGACCATCGGCAAGGTGATATGTCCGCTGATGGTGAGAAGGGCTAAAGCAAGGGAGTTGAGGAAAAAGATCGAGGCGGTTGTGCGCAAGATCACTCGCTTCTCGTAGCGATCAGCTAACGCTCCTGCGTTAGGAGCCAAGATCATCGATGGCAGGAAAAGAACGGCAGTGACCAATCCAAGACTGGACGCCGACCCTTTCGTCAATTCCACTAAGACAAGCCACGAGATCGCGGTGCGTCCAAGCCAGGAACCGATATTGCTGATGAAACCGCCGATGAAGTAATAGCGATAGTTAGCGACACTGAAAGAAGCAAAAGTGGAAGACATCGTAGCTCTAACCATACGCCTAGATGATCGGGCGTAGAGCGAGGATCACTGTGTGGACATCGGCTAGAGAGAAGCGAGGAAATCCGGATCGTCGTCTGGAGCTTTCATAGGCTCAGATCGCTTTGATGGGGGAAGGCCGCGTCCCCAAAGTAGCCAGGAGATAGATCCGATGACAGGAAGGAAGATCACGACTACAGCCCAGAGCCATTTCGGCATGAGACGCACCTGGTAAGCCCGTGACTGAGCCACATCGATGGTGCAATAGATCGTCAAAGCGATGACGATAATACAGGCAATGACGCGGATCATATCTCCAGTTTAGGCGATAGGGAATAGCATGGCGGAGTGAAGATTGAGCAGGTCAGCGGATCAGATATTGAAACGGCATTGCGCTCTCTCATGAATCGAGGGGAGAGTTTTCTCGCTGCTTCGGATAGGTCGCCGTCCGCTTTGATCGATCATGCCGATAGATATCTCACGCGTCCCAGCGCGATCGTTACCACATCTGGTTCTACAGGTGAGCCGAAAGGGGTGATCTTATCCGCTGAGGCGATCCGCGCATCGTGTGACGCCTTTCGCTCTCGTTATGGATCTTATACGTGGACCAACGTCTTACCCCCTCACTATGTTGCCGGTTTGATGGTATGTGCAAGAGGGATCGCCGATGAAGCATATGGACAAGACGGCGTGCGATGGGCGTCGAGTGACCTAAAAGATCTGTCTATGTGTATCGGTAGAACAGAAGGTGAACGCAATGCCATCTCTTTGGTCGCCACCCAAGCGGTGAGAGCATTGGAAGATGAAAAGATATCTTCTACCTTGGCTCGCTATGACCTGATTCTCCTAGGGGGATCTGCGATTTCTGCTCGCCTTGTTGAGCGCTGTCGTGAAGCGGGCTGGAAGATAATCATCAGCTATGGAATGAGCGAAACGTGCGGTGGTTGCGTCTATGACGGATATGCCCTTGAGGGTGTGAATATCGATATCGACGATGATGGCAGAATCCATCTTTCAGGACCGATGGTCTGCGATGGCTATCTTAGATCTGGAGATGAAAACACTCCCATAGAGAACGGATCGATCGCCACATCTGATCGCGGACATATTATCGAGGGTCGTCTTGAAGTTCTGGGGCGCATGGACGATATCGTCATCACTGGCGGAATCAATGTTGATCTTTCCTATATTCAACGGGTAGTCGATGAGGTGGTTGAGCAGCTCAGATCCGATGAGTCGATGATCTCAGCAGAAGCGTGGGAGAGCAGTGAATGTGACCATCGCCATGCCCGTCACGGTGTTGTTATCGCTGTGACAGATCAGGAGTGGGGAGAAAAAATCGTTCTTTTCGTGGACGGATATCGATCCTGTGGCGATAGGAATATCCGCCAGATCTGGAAGGAATATCTGGAATCTCGCCTGCAACCATATGAGATCCCTAAAGAGGTGATCGCTATCAAACGGTGGCCGATGACCTCTACCGGGAAGATCGATCGACAACGTCTGGTCACCCTGTGTGAGCCCGATGGCTCTCAGCAGTGATACGTAATAATCTTCCTAGGGAGAAAAGGAGCGTAGACGATGGCGACAATGGCGCAATGGGTGGAAGGAGCAAGGTTACGTACCTTGCCAGCAGCGATTTCTCCCGTCATTGCAGGAACAGCTATCGCCTATTTAGAAGGATCGTTTATCCCTTTTAACGCCTTGTTGTGCGCAATCGTCGCATTGGCTTTACAGGTCGGGGTTAACTACGCCAACGACTATTCAGACGGAATTCGTGGAACAGATGCCGACAGGGCAGGCCCTATGCGTCTGGTTGGCTCTGGAGCGGCTTCTCCCGTCCAGGTGAAGATAGCTGCCTTTACGTGTTTTGCATGTGCTGCACTTGCCGGTGTGCTTTTGGTGATCTCCACCTCTTTGTATTGGCTTGTGGTGATCGGTGCGGCGTGCATCATTGCGGCATGGTGTTATACGGGTGGACGTCATCCCTACGGCTATTACGGGTTGGGAGAGGTTTTCGTCTTTATCTTCTTCGGGCTGGTCGCCGTGGTGGGGACGGTCTATGTCCAAACGATGTCCTTTACCC